>JBEVOS010000147.1:0-3386 GCA_040507435.1 Caulobacterales bacterium
AGGCTCACATAACCTACGAACGAAACGGATGCGATCACGATCGTAAGCAGCCATATCTCGCGCGGCACGATCGCGCCGTAAGGATCAATCGCCGTGTTCGGCAAAAGCGGCAGCGCGATAAATGTCGCCGCAAAAATGTAGAGCGCGGAGCGTAACTCCTCCCATCTGAGCAATTGCAGCCAGCTATGCGCCGCGTCTTTGAAAGCCAGCACGCCCGCCAACAAGACACCAGCGGCGGCGGCAATCTCTATTTCGCCGCGCTGCGCATAAACACCGAGTGCAAACACGAGAAGGCCCGCGACGAGGCCCGTCACGGAAAGATCCCGATCGCGCTTGGTTTCAAGGGCCTTGAAGTAAACCCACGCGCCCCCGAATACGATGGCGAGCGCCGCCAAAACAGTGACGTCGAACAAAATCCCGACGCGGCCTGAAATCCCGCCAAGCAGCCCAATAAGCGTATACGTGCGCAATCCCGCGACCCGCTCGCCGTCTTGCTCGCGCCGTTGTTTCCAGCCGCGCTCTACGCCGATGAGAAATCCGATGGCGAGCGCGACACCGAGCCGTTGAAAAACCGGCAGCAAATCCATGACGTCAGAAGTCCGATGTGTAACGTGGGATCAACCCTGATCGCCCGAAAGGGGCAGGCGCTATTGCGTTGAGAGCGATCCAATACTTAGAACAAGGTATCATAGGGAGAAACGAGATGGGTTTGCTTGAAGGTAAGGTTGTTTTGATCACGGGCGGCGGCCGGGGAATTGGCCGCGAGCAGGCGATCTTGTCTGCGCGGCAAGGCGCGAAAGTGATCGTGAACGACCTCGGCGGCGGCATTCACGGCGAAGGCAGCGATGCGAGCCCCGCGCAAGAAGTCGTAAATTTGATCAAAGCCGAGGGCGGCGAAGCTGTCGCAAATTCCGATAGCGTGACCGATCTCAAAGCCGTCAATCGCATGATGCAGCAGGCAATGGATACGTTCGGCGGCCTGCACGTGATTTCCAATCCCGCGGGCTTCTTGCGCGATCGCATGATGTCGAACATGACCGAAGAGGAATGGGACGGCATCATTGAGGTTCACCTGCGCGGCCATTTCAATGTCGTGCGTGCGAGCATCAATCACTTCCGCCAGCAGAAGGCGGGGAATTACGTAATGTGGTCTTCCACGTCGGGGCTGATCGGAAATGTCGGCCAGGCCAATTACGGCGCGGCCAAAATGGGCATTGCGGGGCTTTCGCGCATCATTGCTCTCGAAGGCGAGCGCTACAACATTCGCAGCAATGCGATAGCGCCGGGCGCTGCGACGCGCTTGACGGATTCGGTGCCGCGTACGGAAGATGCTCAAGCGGAACGCTTGAAACAGCGTGAGATTCAAAGCCCTGAGCGCCCGGCGCAGCTGGCCGTTGCGTTGTCGTCGGACAAGAGCGCGCAAGTGAATGGTCAAGTCTTTTGGTCCGGCGGATATAATCTCGCCGTGTTTCAACACCCGCGCCCAATCCAGAATTACGGCATGGATGGCGGCTGGGACGCAGACGCGATCGTTGAAGACTTTTTCCCCCGTGTCGAAAAGGAATTCACGCCGCTTGCGCGTCCGGCGCAGACCGAGCCGGTTATGGTGACGCGTTCGAAGAAGAAAGCATCGGCGTAAACGCGTTGCGCCGAAAGCGCCTGGCGGTGTTCTCAGAACGTCCGCCAGGCGACTAAAATTGAACAAGCTGCGAGCGAATGCGTGAATTGGACTGAGCAAGAAATTGAAGCGGCGGCGCTTGCGATTGCCGGAACCTATGGCGGCACGCCGCCCGCGCGCTACACGAAGCTCGCCGCTGAACTTGAAGGCGCGCAACGTCATGATGTTCAGACGCCGCCAGGCACGCTCGCTGCTTGGCGTGTTGGCGATGGCCCGGCCGTGCTTCTCGTGCATGGCTTTTCCGATAGTCACGCCCTGTGGGGGCCGCTCATGGCGGCGCTCAAGCAAAACTGCCGCGCCTTTGTGGCGTTCGATCTGCCCGGCCACGGTTTGTCCTGCGAAGGGACGAGCACGACCGACATGGGGATGGATGCAATCTACGCCGTCGCAAACGCGCTCGGGCCAATCGATGCGATCGTCGCGCATTCCATGAGCGCGGCAAGCGCGATCTGTGCGCTGGCTGAGGATCTGCGCGTCGAGCGTGCTGTGATGATTGCGGCGGCGACGCCGAATGAGCGGCAATTTGTGGAATTGCAAAGGCGCGCACCGGAAGGCGCGCCCGCTGCGGTGATCGCACGCGCGCGGGAAATCCTGCTGAGCAGGCAGGAGCCATTCGCAGATCGCATCTATGTCTCGCATGCGGCCGCGCGCCTGCAAATGCCTGCCTTGCTCGTGCATTCTCGCGATGACGACCGTTGGTCGCCTGAAGGATCGGCGCATATTGCAAGCTTGTGGCAGGGCGCACAATTGCACCTGGTAGACGGCCTCGGACACCGTAAAATAGCGCGCGACGCTGACGTCGTGCTTCGCGTCGCGGCTTTTCTTGACGAGTAGGCGCCGCACAGGATTTATCGTTAGATACAAAGAACAAGAGGAGACGCTGCGATGGAGCGCAGAATTTTGGGCCGCACCGGCCTGTCGGTCAGCATGTTGGGCATCGGCGCGGCGCAATTGGGCGTTTTCGATCTGTCCGACGAGGCCGAATGCGTGCGCGTAGCGCATGAATGCTTCGATGCCGGCGTCAATCTTATCGACACCGCAGATTTCTACAGTTTCGGAAAATCCGAAAAAGTCGTTGCAAAAGTGATCACCGATCGTCGCGATAAAATCATCGTTGCAAGCAAATGCGGTATGCCATTGTCCGCCGATTCGAACGAGCGTGGCGGATCGCGACGCTGGATCATGACGGCGATCGATCGCAGCTTGAAACGGCTCAACACCGATTACATCGATATCTACCAGCTGCACGCGCCTGATCCGCGCACTGAGATCGAAGAAACCATCGATGCGATGAACGATCTTATTAAAGCCGGCAAAATCCGCTACTTCGGCACATCGAATTTCACCGGTCAGATGACATCTGAAGCGCATCTGCGCGGCAAACTTGCCGGGCTGACGCCGCCCCATTCCGAGCAGAGCGAGTATTCGATTTTTAATCGCGCGCCGGAAGCCGAGGTCTTGCCGGCCAATCATAAATATGGCGTTGGCTTTCTGGCGTATTCGCCGCTCGATGGCGGATGGCTTTCTGGCAAATATCGTAAAGCGCAAGCGTTCGAAAAGTCGGCGCGACAAAAAGTGCAGCCCGATCGCTTCGATCTGCAAAACCCGATCAACGCCGATAAGCTCGAGCGTGTTGAAAAGCTGATCGCGCTCGCCAAAGAAGCGGGCATGGATTTGGGCCATCTCGCGATCGGGTTTGTTCTCGCGC
>JBEVOS010000159.1:0-6613 GCA_040507435.1 Caulobacterales bacterium
GTTCCGGCCGGCAGGACCGCGGATTTCCTCCATCAGGGTGGAAACTTTTTCTTGCGGCAAGAATGCAGAGAGCAGTCGCTGCGTTTGCTCGACGGAGCCCATCACCGTGCCGGCGCCGGAAAGCTTTTGCACGAATTCGACGATCAGCGCTTCGACCACCGAAGCGCTGACCACCCCGAGATTGCTCATCGATTGCGAGATTTCCTTGATCTCTTCTTCATCGAGCAGCGACCACAGCTTCACGGCGTCATCGCCCAGGCACATCAGAATGATCGCGGCTTTTTCCGCGCCGCTATAGCGCGTCAGGTCAACGCGTTCGGCTGGCGGTTTACCGCTCGCTGCGGCTTCGATGCCTTCCGGCTTGGGGAGCGCTTCGCCTGCCATCAGTATGCGTTGTTCAACCAACCACGGATAATTTGCGCAGATTCATCAGGGTGTTGATCAACGACTTCCGCGACACGCTTCGTTGACGATGCCGTGACGCGCCCTTGGATGCGCGCGATATCGATGCCGGAATCTTCCGCCATGTAAGAACCATCCGGGCCTGGAAGCGCGCCTGCGGTTGGCGGCATATCCAATGAGAGACCGGCGCTTCCACTGCCCGCAGCGCCGGCCGCGCGCGCGCCGCCGCGGATCAGGCCGCCAACAAGCGGGCCGAGCACGAAGAAGATCGCTGCGAGCGCCGCGATCAGCGCTGCGCCGATCTCGACCAGCCGCATGATGTCGAGATTAGCGAAAAAGCCGCTGCCGGATTCTTCGCCTTGCTGCAGATCGGGCCGCGCGAATTGCATCGAAACAACTTCAACCGTGTCACCGCGTTGCTCGTTGAAGCCGACGGCGGATTTCACGAGCGCCGTGATCTGCTGAATCTCTTCGGCGCTGCGCGGGGTGAATGCTCCTGCTGCGCCATTCTCGCCTGGCGCCGTGACGCCATCGACTGCGACGGCGACAGACAGTCTGCGCATACGCGCGCCGTCACTCACCTCGGTGCGTGTCGTGCGTGAGATTTCATAGTTGATCGTTTCCGATGATCGCGAAGAGGAGGGGCCGGCGCCGCCGCTCGCGCCGCTTGCCGAACCATCTGGGACGTTCGCGCCAGATGTTGCGGCGCCTTGACGGCTTGAGCCGGCGTCTTCTTCTTCGCTTGTCGACGTTGAGCGCGCGACGCGGCCTTCGGGATCGAAGCGATCCTGCGTTTCGGTCACGCGGCTGAAATCCATATCGGCGGTGACTTGGACGCGCGCATTGCCCGAGCCGACAATGCCTTCAACGATATTCGTCACCGTATTGCGGATGCGCTCTTCCTGCGCGGTCTGGCGCGCATCGACGCCTTCGGACGCGCCGCCCTCGTCGCCATTGCTGGCGGCCGCGAGGAGGGCGCCGGTCTCGTCAAGGATGGTGACGCGGTTTGCGGTGAGGCCTGGGGTGGCGCTGGCGACGAGATTGCGCACCGCGCGCACTTGTCCGGCTGTCAGCGGATCGCGGCGCAGCTTCAACACAATTGACGCAGAAGGCTGCTCGGCGTCGCGGGCGAACAATTGCCGCTCAGGCAGCACCAAATGCACGCGCGCGCTTTCGACACCGTCGAGGGAACCTATCGTGCGCGCAAGTTCGCCTTCGAGCGCGCGCAAGCGGTTAATATTTTGCTGAAACTGGGTTTGGCCGAGTGCGTCCGGGTTGTCGAAAATTTCGTAGCCGATCGAGCCGCGGGAGGGCAGACCACTCTCAGATAGCATTAGCCGCGCCGAAAGCACTTGGCTGCGGGGCACGAAGATGGTCGTGCCGTCGCCGCGCAGTTCATAAGGAATGCTGGATTGCTCAAGTTGCTGGGTGATCTCTCCGGCTTCGCGCATGTCGATGCCGGAGAACAACAGCGCCTTTTCTTCTCCGCCCATGCGGAAAAGCAGCGCGAATAACGCCGCTGCGACCACTGCCGTCACGCCAAGCGCGGCGATCAGGCGGGTCGGCCCCGCTTTCAAAAGAAAATTCGTCAGTGCGTTCACGCAAAGCCCCGCCCGGACGGATAGGCAAATTCCGCCGGTCGGCAGAAAATTCCTGGTTCGGGTGAAGCAAGTGTAAACGCGGGCGAAATGTTTGGCGGGTTTGGGCCGCTGGTCAGTCTTGGCTGTGGATGCGCTGCAGAGCGTTCAGCAGAGCGTCGAGCTCTGCGGGCGTGAAGCGGGATTTGAAGTGCGCTTCATGCGCCGCGATGGCCGTCATGGCGCCGGAAAGAGCGCTTTGGCCGCTCGCCGTCAGGTGCAGTTCCTGGCGGCGGCGGTCTTCGGCGGAGCGGACGCGCGTTACGAGGCCGCGATTCTCCAAGCGGTCGATGATCGCCATCATCGTCGCGCGGTCCATATCGAGCGCGGTCGCGATCTCCGCCTGGCTGACGCGGGGGTTCGCGCCGATCAGTTGAAGCGTGGCGCATTGCTTCTGGGTGAGGTCTAGTCCGGCGAGCGCCTCTGTGAAGTCCCGAAACATGGCGAGATGGGCCATGCGGATGTGGAAGCCGAGCAGCTCCGCCAATCCGCCCAGCGCGATGCCGTCTTCTATCTTAGAATCTAATACGGGCGCGCCAGCCGAGGTCATGGCGCTGAGGATAAGCGGGGGCGGCAGGGGCTACAATGGCGCGCTTCGTCCCGGCCTGCTGAGGTTTTCGAAAGGTCACGGGGCTAAACTCGCCGCAAGCATCGAGATAGAAACGATCTGGTAATATTCGCGCTGTACTAAAATGAAACGCACGGATACTAATATTTAACTTCCGATCTTAGCTGATTCTTTAGCTCCTTGAGGTACAACACCCTCAAAGAACAGGAGCAGTGGCGCTATGCAGAAGCAACGCCGGTATGAAGGGGTGGTTATGGGACCGGATGGCAATCCGTTGACCGTGGATGACTTGCCTCCGCCGAACACCACACGTTGGGTTATCCGCCGCAAGGCCGAAGTCGTCGCCGCCGTTCGTGGCGGATTGCTGACTATGGAAGAAGTTTGCGCGCGCTACGGGCTTTCGGAAGAAGAGTTCGAAGGCTGGCGCAAATCGATCGAGCGCCACGGCATGCAGGGCCTGCGCACGACCCGCTTGCAGCATTATCGCGCGACCGCCAGCGTCTAAGCTGGTTCAGTTTCGCAACGAAATTTGCGGCGTCCGCGCATAGCGGACGCCGCACGCGTTTCCGGCGCGCGCCGCGTATGCGATAGCCTGCCTCCCAAAGCGAGAGGCGATCAGGCTGCATGGCCGATATTGTGAGTTCCGTTGAATCTGGCGTTGGCCGGCTGACGCTCAATCGGCCCGCGGCTTTGCACGCGCTGACGCATGACATGTGTGCGGCCATGATCGATGCGCTGCTGGCGTGGCGCGCTGATCCCAGCGTCAAAATCATTCTGATTGATCATGCGGGCGAGCGCGGCTTTTGCGCGGGCGGCGATATTCGGATGCTTGCGGACAGTGGAAAGAGCGATGGCGCGGCGGGGCGCGCGTTTTTCCACGCCGAGTACCGGCTCAATCATCTCCTGATGGTCTACGGAAAGCCGATCGTCGCGCTGATTGACGGCGTCACGATGGGCGGCGGCGTTGGCATTTCATTGCCCGCGCAGTTCCGCGTTTCGACGGAGCGCACGACGTTCTCAATGCCGGAAAGCGGGATTGGGCTTTTTCCGGACGTCGGCGGCGGCTGGCATTTGCCGCGTTTGCCTGGAAAGCTTGGGCTTTGGCTTGCGCTCACAGGCGCGCGGCTCAAGGCGGCCGATTGCGTTGAAGCGGGGCTCGCGACGCATTTCGTGACGTCCGCGCGTCTTGCTGAGGTTCGCGCGCTTGTTTCTGCCGCGGGTGGAGCCGCCGCGCTTCGCGATGGTTTGGATAAACTGCATGAATCGCCGGGCGCGCCTATTGAGCTGACGGCGGAGCGGCGGGCGCTGATTGACGAATTATTTTCTGGCGCGCGCGTCGAGGATATTTTCGCGGCGCTTGCCGCGCATCCCAGCGAATGGGCGCAAGCGCAGCTTTCGACGCTCAAGACTAAATGCCCGATGACGCTGAAAGTCTCATACCGGCAATTGGCGGCGGGCGCGCAATGCGCTTCGTTCGCCGAGAATATGAAAATGGAATACCGCCTCGGCGCGCGGATCATCCTACGGCCGGACTTTCACGAAGGCGTGCGGGCGGTGATTATCGATAAAGATAACGCGCCGCGCTGGTCGCCATCGGATATAAAAGAGATTGAAGCTGCTGATCTCGATGCGTTCTTCGCGCCGCTGCCGGATGCGGAAGCGTGGACGCCATTGCCGGAATTGGCCGGGATATAGGGAGAGCAATATGCGCGGGTTCATCGTCGTACTGGCGTTTGGTTTGTTTGCGGCATCCTGCGCAACGGCGCCTGAGCCTACATCCGCGCCGCAAGCGCCTGCGCCGTCGGAAGCGCAGATCCGGATCGCCGCAGCGATTGCCGATCCCAACCGGCCGCAAGGCGACATCGACCGCGATAGCGCGCGCCATCCCGACATCATGTTGGCGTTCGCGCAGATCGAGTCGGGCCAGCGCGTAGCGGATTTGTTGCCGGGCGGCGGATATTTCACGCGGCTGTTTTCACAAGCCGTTGGTCCGCAGGGGCATGTCTATGCGGTGATCTCGCCGCAGCAGGCTGCCAATACGGCGTCGCCGCCAGCGGTGAACGCGATCGCCGCCGATCCGAACTATGCGAATGTCAGCGTGGTCGCGACGGCGTTTGCATCATTTGAAGTTTCTGAACCGCTGGATTTGGTTTGGACGGCGCAGAACTATCACGATCTGCATTTGGCGCTGCTCAACACGGATGTCGCTGCCGTGAACCGGGCGATTTTCAACGCGCTCAAACCCGGCGGACTTTACGTGATTATTGATCACACTGCGGCGGCGGGTTCGCCTGTGGGCGTCGCGGATACGCTGCATCGAATCGATCCGGCGATCGTGCGCCGTGAGGTTGAGGCGGCAGGGTTCGTTTTCGACGCCGAGGATAACAGCCTGGATAACCCGGCGGATACGCTTCAGCTCAACGTGTTCGATCCCGCCATTCGCGGGCATACGGATCAATTTGCAATGCGGTTCCGCAAGCCGCGCTAGCTTTTAGGGGCGAGCGCTTCACGCAAAGTCTGCGCGGCCTTGGCGCCGTATTCCTGGTTCGCCAGAGCGAACGCAGCCGTTGCGCGCAGATAGCCGATCTTGTCGCCGCAATCGTAGGTGACGCCGTCATATTCGAGCGCGTGAAAGGATTGCTCCTCCATCAGCTGCGCCATCGAATCCGTGAGCTGGATTTCGCCGCCAGCGCCTGGCTTTTGCGATGCGAGCAGGCGGAAAATTTCCGGCTGCAAAATGTAGCGGCCGCTGATGAACAGATTTGACGGCGCGTCTTCCCGTTTGGGCTTCTCGACCATGCCCTTCATCTTGATAAGCCGCCCATCGCGGGTATCGGGCGTGATGACGCCGTAGAGTTCCGGGGTATCTGTCGGTTCGACGGCGATGATGTTGCCGCCCGTTTGGTCATACGCGGACACCATCTGCGCGAGGCAGGACGGCTTCGCCATCATGATCATATCCGGCAGCATGACAGCGAAGGGCTCATCGCCGATCACGTCGCGCGCGCACCAGATCGCGTGCCCGAGGCCGAGCGGGGATTGCTGCCGCACGAAGCTCATCGAGCCCGCCGTGCTAAGCCCGCGTTCAAGCTCGGACAATAGTTCGGTTTTGTTCTTGAGGCGGAGCGTGTCTTCAAGCTCGTAGGCGCGGTCGAAATAATCCTCGATCGCGCTCTTATTACGGCCAGTGACGAAGACGATGTGCTCGATCCCCGCCGCGATCGCTTCATCCACCACATATTGGATGGCCGGCCGGTCGAACACCGGCAGCATCTCTTTTGGGATCGCCTTTGTCGCAGGCAGCACGCGCGTACCCAAGCCGGCGACGGGGAGAACGGCTTTGCGAATTTTGCGCGGGGTCATGCGGCCTCTTCGGAGGGAATTTCCGCCGTCTAAGCTGCGCCTGCTCACTGCGCAAGCGGTTACAACCCATCCAATTCATGACCTGTGTCACTGCGGAAATGGAACGGTTCTTTGATGATTATGGGGTAGAACTCGGCGCAGGGGAGACCCACATACCGGGCGGAGCGAAAATTAACGGCAGCTAACGCTTAATTAATGAGCGATTCAGCCTGCAACCCTCATTTTGCTGCGCCGCCGCAATTGCGCCTGGTTAGGGATTTTGATACCGGGACATCTCTGGAGCCTCCCATGCCCATCACCGAAACGAACGAGAAGCCGCAAGGCGCGGCGCGCACAATTGTTAACAGCCTCGCAGCGGGCGTCGCAGCGATGACCGTGCTTGGCGCGATGGCTTCCTTCGTCGTGAAGGGCGGCCTCGATACGCCTGCCGCCGCCGCTTCGACGCCGGCGGAGCAGGCATTTGCTAACGCACCGGCTGTTCGTCCGCTGGACGTTAAGGCCGTTCAAGCTCAGCTTGACCTCGCCGCCGCGAACATGCGGGTGACGCAGGACGCAACCGACACGGCTATGTCGCGTTTGGAACGGCTTTCCGGCCGGTAGGTTCCGCGTCTACGAAAAGAATTTAAGAAGCCCGCCTCTTTGG
>JBEVOS010000171.1:0-15587 GCA_040507435.1 Caulobacterales bacterium
AGCAGCAGCGTGCGCCAGGCTTCGGCGTCCGGTGATTTCAGATGACGCAGCGCATCCACCGCCAGACGGTGATGGTTCGACTTGCAGCGCGTCGAAAAAATGATCGAGTAAAGAAGCGTCATTGCGGCCAGCCCTGTTCCAGCCGGTTAACAGCTCGTATGAATCTCTTAATCGCGCGTTAACTGAGCGGCGCCGCTCAGAAGAACGACCAATCCTCGTTCATTTTTGAGCAGAGTCGCTCCTGGCGTTCATCCATGACGCGCGGCGTCCACTCCAAAACACCCTCAATATCGCGGGTGAGCGCCCGGACCGGCTCACCACCACTGAAATAGATCGCGCGTTTCTTCGCGTAGCTCAGCGTGCCGCACACGTCGTTCTGCGCCTGAGTCAGCAGCGTGTAGTTGGCGATTGAGTGCGTATAGATGTTGTAGACTTTCTGATCGGGAAAGCCTTGGCGCCACTCATCCGTTGGACGGGCGGGCATTATGTGCTCGACAGTCGCATCGTCATACACGGTCAACACCTCGCCAAGCGCTGCGTTGACGCGCAACACGATGTAACGGCGCAGCTTATCCCGTGCAGAGGACTGGCTGATCCGCTCGAACAGCTTGTCCTTTTGGCTTCGATTCATTTCGAAGTGACCTTTCGGTCCGATCAACGCCTTATCGTCGGCGATATCTTTCCAGGCGTTTTCCAGCCAGCGTTTGCGGGTTCGCGGATCAATGACGTTCAGCAGGCTTGCCGCCGTAAACCGTTCGTAGAGCGCAAAGAAACGCTGTGCGTTCTCCCGATTTCCGCGATGCGCGACGAGGTAGGCGATCGCAAGCGGCTCCCACACATCGCAATCGATCAGCTGTAGGCAGCGGATACGGCGATTGACGTCAGCGCTGTCGGTGCCGGCTGATACACGCGCGCGATAGATTTCACGATGCGCCTCGCAATAAAGCGGGAGGACCTCAAACAGGAAACGCTTCACGCCGATCCGTTTCGATATTGTGTCCATGAGGGCCGCGACATCGCCCGGCGCGATGATGGGGCCAGAGCGGACAAGCATCGGAATGTAGCGCAACAAGCGCTCAAAATTATCGCGGCCCGCGCGATCTTCCTTCTGCTCCCAAAGGGCCGCGCCGCGTGTCACTTCGTCTGGAGACAATTCCTTGCTGGCGAGCAAAACGCCTTTCAAAATATCCGCGCCGGACAGCACTTGCCCGCGGTGGTTCATCGTCTCGAACACGGTGGCTGCGCCGCCCGGTTCGTCGGCATCGATCACGTTGAACGTGGCGCAACGCGCGATATAGCGAATGAAGGCGTCGAGTTGGCGATTGTCGATGCTTCCCAAGGCTTCCGAAATTTCGTGCGCGGCTTCCGCCATGCTTTCCTGCGCGTCCGACTCGAACACTTTGAGCTTGAGTAGATCGAAAAAGCGCCCGGGCGTTTGCACCCAATCGAAGAAGAATCTCGCGTCGCCCGGGCGTGGCCGAAGGCGCGGCGTCGATTCATTCGACATGATCAGAGATTGATAAAGCTGCGCATGCTGCGCGAGACGATCGCGCGCGTAGGCGAACAAGATCGTCATCGTCGTGAGGCGCTGCTGTCCGTCACATACGTCCGCGAAGTCGCGGCCGCCTCTGACGAACACGATCTGACCTATGAAGTATGAACTCGCCTTCTGCTCAAACGCCTCCATGAGATCGTCGATCAGCTGAGAAACCTCTTTTACCGTCCAGGTATAAGGCCGCTGGAATGGCGGCATGCGCAGCACAAGCGGACGCGTCAAAATTGAAGCGAGATTGAGAATTTGCGAAACGAGCCCGATGGGCGTCTCGCCGAAACCGTGATTGGCCATTTCCCCGCTCGCCTCCTCCGGCGAAGCGTTACAAGCCGTTCAGACGGTTTCAACCATGCGCACGCTTAAGCGCCGCGACCGTCACGATTTGGCAACGGATCGGACACGGAAGTCCGCATCGGCGCCACATCGCTCATGAAACCCGCGGACCGCGAAAGCTTGCCACACCGCGCGGCCCGCGTGTGGATCAGTGAAAACTGCACGATATGGTTGCGCAGAGCCCAAATTACTTATCCCGATAACATCTCTTACGCGCCGTGCAATCGCCGCACCGCTATCGAGCCAGGAGACAGCTCGCGGCGCAGCGCGGTTTAGCTCCTCACGCAACAGCGGAAAATGCGTGCAGGCGAGCGCGACAATGTCGATTTCGCCGCCGCCTGGCGCTTCGAAAAGGCCCGCAATCGCTTCGCTGATCGCTGCTTGCGGCGGCGTCTCGCCACGCAATTTCGTCTCAGCCGCTGCAACAAGCGCCGTCGATCCGAAGCGGATCACCCGCTTGCCAGCGGCGAATTTCGCGATGAGATCGTCTGTATAGTCGCGCGACACTGTCGCGGGCGTCGCCAAAAGGCCGATAACGCCGGACAGGGAATATTCCGCGGCAGGCTTGATCGGCGGGACAACGCCAACGACGGGGATGCTCAGCACTGCGCGGACCGCATCAAGCGCGATGGTCGAGGCGGTGTTGCACGCGACGACGACCACGTCCGGCGATGTTTGCTCCACCAAAGCAGCGAGCAGCGCCGGGACGCGCGCGCGAAGATCCGCGTCCGGCTTTGCGCCATAGGGCAGCCAAGCATTGTCCGCCGCGTAGTCGAGTTCGATGGGCAGCTGGGCGGCGACGATGGCGTCAAGCACTGAAAGCCCGCCGACGCCTGAATCGAAGACGAGTGCGCGCGTCATTCAAATCCCACTATTCAAATCCTGGCGGCGGCTTAGCCAATCCGTAATGCGCGGCGGGGGCGTTTTCGCGCATCGCCCAGAGTTGATCGCCCCAGGAATAGTGCCACCATTCGGTGCGCACGTTGTGAAACCCCTCCTCCTTCATCAGCCAATAAAGCAGCCGCCGATTGGCGCGCGCCTCGTCGTCTGAGAAGGACATCATCGCGCTTTCCGCTGATTCGAAGCGCGCCGTATGCGCAAGTTCGCTCGCATCATCGAACAATGACCCCATCCAAAGCGCGGGCCCATCGATGAGCGTAATCGTTAAATCCACAGCGGCGCCGGTCGCGTGCGGCGCCGGTCGCTTTGCGTCGATCGTCGGGGCCGCCCAGTAGCGCGTCACCTCCGCCATGAGGGCTTCGCCCTCCAGTCCCGGATGACGTTTCGCCAGCTCTCGCGGCGTCCAAATGTTGTGGAAGTATTCCTGCACGGCGCGGGGTCGCCATGCGTCATAAAGAAAGAGCTGAAACCCTTGCGATTTCAGGCGCGCATCAACCCGCCTCAGCCGTTCGCCGACACTTTGCCTAAGTAAAAGCGCATCGATCGCGCCGGGCGCCTTAGACCAGTAAGGCGGATTCTTTTCGTGTGCGTAATAGTTCTTGCCGATTAATCCGAATGAGTCAGCACTCACGAGCGGCTCGGCAAATAACGAGTCGTTTTCGTTTATTGCCCAATCCCGATAGTGTTGCTTCGGAATAGTTAACGTGTTTGGCCCCAGAATGGGCCTTCTGCGGAGTATTTCGAGTTCGCCGAACATAGCTGTGAACTATTTAGTAATCATGTTCCCCAAAATGGTACATTGGGGTAGTGAGACTCAAAGGGAACCGAAATCCTGAGTCGCACAAGCATATGCGCGGGCGAGGCAGGAACGGACACGGGGTTTGAAATGAGTCGCATCGGCACATCCTCAGTCGTCTTCGTGACGCTCTCAGGGCTCTTCTGGGGCGGCTGGGTCGTCGGATCGCAGACGCCGCAAGGCCAAGAAGCGCTCGCGAACGCCTACGAAGCCTATTCGCGCCAACAGGCTGAAGCCAACGAAGATATGTTCGCGCCGAACGCGCTGCGGGCATTGGTCTGCGGAACGGGCGGGCCCGTCGCCGAGCAAGAACGGCCATGCCTGGCCGTCGCCGCTGCTGGCCGCCTCTTCATCGTCGACGCCGGCTCGGGCGCCTCAGCGGCCCTCGCGCGCAGGAACGTGCCCATGGGCCATCTCGAAGCTGTGCTGCTAACGGGCGGTGATTTCGCTCGCGGCTCAGACCTCAACGATCTTTACAGCGCCGCCAGACGCTCTGGCGATCGCTCTATTCTGCCGGTCTACGGCCCGGCGGATGCGCAGCGTCTCGTCGAAGGACTGAACGCAGCAGCCGGCGCGGATGGCATCTCAAGCGGGCTGCAAGCCTGGGGCCCTGCGCCGGAACCGGGCCGTTCAGTCATCGTGTTCGAAGGCGACGGCCTCATCGTTTCGGCGTTCACGACGGCGGAAGACGCCTTTACAGGCCGCGTCGGCTATCGCTTCGATTATGGCGGCCGTTCGCTGGTGGTCGGCGGCGATGGACGCGCTGAATGGGCCTCCGCAGCAACGGACGCGGACGTAGTGCTCCACAGCGCGCAAACGCAAGCCCTCGCCCACCTGCATCAGGACGGCCCAGCCACCGTCGCTGAAGTCGCTCGCGAAGCGCAGCTCGCGAACGCAGGCATGGTTGTGCTGACCGGAACGAATGGCGACAGCGTCTCGGCGGCGCTGCAAGTCAGCGAAGCGCGCGCGGCAGGTCTCAATGAAGTGCTTGCTGGCCGCGAAGGCATGATGCTTGAGCTTCCGCTTTCCAATCGCGAAGTGAACGTTCGCGCGCTCTAAGCAATACACCTCATCACAACATCATAAGGCCCTCGCGCATGCGGGGGCCTTATTGCATCATGGCGGCATGCGCGCACTTTTCGCCGGCATTCTCTTTGGCTTCATCGCCGTTGCGCCCGCCGCCGCCGACCGGTTTTCACTGGATTACAAAGCGAGCGCGCTTGCCGTGCTGTCACTCGGCGATGTGACCATCGATTTCGACGTCACCGCGACGCATTATTCCGCCGAAGCGCATTTGCAATCACGCGGACTGCTTTCGCTTTTCGAGCGCACGCGATTGATTGCGCGCGCTGAGGGCGACATCGAGAACGGCGCCGTGTCCTGGCGGCGTTACGACCTCGACCACCATTACAGCCGCAAGCATCGCGTAATCGCGATGACGCATGAAGGGAGCAGCGTGGAAGCGCGCATTGAACCGAATTACCGCCTCTGGGGCGAGCCGCCGGCGAGCGAAGCGCAGAAGCTCGCTTCACGCGATCCGCTCTCATCGCTGGTTGCGATGGCTGTCGATGTTCAGCGCGAACGCACATGCAATCGCGATTACCCTACTTTCGATGGACGCTTTCACTATCTGCTGCAATTGCGCGACGCGCGCCGCGATGTCGTAGATGCGGGCGGTTACGATGGGCCAGCCCTGCATTGCACGATGCGCTACGTGCCGGTCGCTGGCTTCGAGGCGAACGATGGCGGAAAGCGCCGCGTTCCGGAAGGCGATGTGTGGTTCGCGCTGGTCGATGGCGCATCGATGGCGCCGCCTGTACGCATACAGCTGCCGCTTCCGGTTGGGCGCGCACATATTGCGCTTTCGCGCTGGAGCCGCCCGGAAGTGAGCATCGACACGGCGAACACGCCATGAGCGCGCGCCGCGCCGCCGCAGAACTCACGATCGCCGTTCTCGATAATGGACGCGCATTCGACGAGGCGCTCGACGAGACGAAAAGCTTCAGCGCGCTTGAAGGCCGTGACCGCGCCTTTGCGCGTGCACTTGCTTCCGCAACGCTTCGCCATCTTGGCGGGATCGACGCAATTCTCGCGCAATTCCTCACCAAGCCATTGCCGGAGAGCGCCGTCGCCGCACGCGCAATCCTGCGCACCGGCGCTGCGCAATTGCTCGTGCTCCGCACACCGCCGCATGCAGCCGTTGGAGAATCCGTGACGCTCGCGAATGCGCATCGCGGCACGGCTGGGTTTGCGAAACTGATGAACGCCGTGCTGCGCAAAGTCGCGCAGGAAGGCCCAGCGTTGATGGCAGCGCAAAAACCGGGCGCGGATTTGCCCGCTTGGCTCTTTACGCGCTGGCGGGCCGCGTACGGCGATGAGACAGCAGCCGCGATCGCCGCCGCGCTTCACGCGGAGCCGCCGCTCGATCTGACCGCGAAAGACGATGCTGACGCGCTCGCGGCGGGCGTTCAAGGCGCGCTGTTGGCGACGGGTAGCATACGCTTGTCCTCACCGCCGAGCGGCGTGGAAGCGCTTGAAGGGTTCGGCGACGGCGCGTTCTGGGTGCAAGACGCGGCCGCAGCGCTTCCTGCGAAATTGCTTGGCGATGTACGCGGCAAGCGCGTGCTGGACCTCTGCGCGGCGCCCGGCGGCAAAACCTTACAACTCGCGGCGGGGGGCGCGCATGTCACCGCGCTCGACCGCGCGGACGACCGTCTGACGCGGCTGCGGGAGTCTCTCGCGCGCACGAAACTAGATGCGGAGATCGTTTGCGCGGATGCGTTGGCGTGGACACCCGCTGAACCGTTCGACGCCGTGCTGCTCGATGCGCCCTGCTCATCTACCGGCACGCTGCGGCGCCATCCCGATGTTGCGTGGCTGAGGCGCCCGACCGACATCGCGGCGCTCGCCGATCTGCAGAAACGCCTGCTGGCGCGCGCTGCGGATTTCGTGACGCCCGGCGGCGCACTGGTTTACGCCGTGTGCTCGCTTGAGCCCGAAGAAGGCCCGTCGATTATTGCCGGCGCCGGCCCGGCATGGCGGCGCGATCCTATTACGGCGGAGGAGATCGGCGACGCTGGCTTTGTGACTTCAGACGGCGCCTTGCGAACGCTGCCCTCCCATTGGCCGGATCGCGGCGGTTTAGACGGTTTTTACGCGGCGCGGCTTAAACGCGTTTAACCGCCTTGCTTGCGCCCTTTCCCGCACCCCGGTAACGACGCGCTTATGACGCAGCTTCTCATTTCGCCGTCGATCCTCTCCGCTGATTTCGCGAAGCTCGGTGAAGAAGTGCGCGCCATCGAAGCCGCAGGCGCCGATATGGTCCATGTCGACGTGATGGACGGCCATTATGTGCCGAACCTCACAATCGGCCCCATGGTGGTCAAAGCGCTGAAGCCGCACGCGAAAACACCGCTCGATGTGCATCTGATGATCGCGCCGGTCGATCCTTATATCGCCGCCTTTGCAGATGCGGGCGCCGACATCATCACATTCCATCCCGAGGCTGGTCCGCATGCGCACCGCACCGCGCAAGCGATCAAAGCGGCAGGCGTGAAAGCCGGCGTCTCGCTTAACCCAGGCACGCCTGTCGAAGCGATCGACAACCTTATGGATATGATCGACCTCGTGCTGATCATGACCGTCAATCCGGGTTTCGGCGGGCAAAGCTTTATCGAGAGTCAGCTCTCGAAAATCGAAGCAGTGCGCAAGCGTATTGATGCGAGCGGCCGTGATATCATTTTGGAAGTCGATGGCGGCGTGAACGAGAAAAACGCTCCACGCATCATCGCTGCGGGCGCAACGGCGCTCGTCGCGGGCACAGCGGTATTTTCGGGCGGCCCCTCCGTCTATGCGGCGAATATCGCGAAGCTCAGGACGCGCAACGCGTGAGCGGACGCTGGCGCGGCGGCGGCGAGCCGGAGACGTGGCGCGCTAATCCGTTTCACCGCATGCGGCTGGGCGACAATGGCCCTGACCGCATCACGCTGTTCGGGAACGATCCGCGCCTTGGCGACATTGCGCGCGGGCGTGAGCTGATGCGCGGCGTGTGGCGTATCGCGGCAGAGCGCCTTGCCGGCGACTACGACATTCCGTGGGACCGGCCTACGCCATCCAAACATTTTCTGGCGCGGCTGCATTCATTTTCATGGCTCGCGGATCTCTCTGCACTCGGCCCAGATTCGCACGCGCGTATCTCGACGCTGATCGAAACCTGGGTCCGCCAATATGGCGAATGGGATGAATTCGCTTGGGACGTAACACTCGTTGCTGAGCGCTTGTTTGCGTGGCTTTGCCATGGGCGCCGCGCGTTCGAATTTGGCGATCCTGCGATGCGGCCGCAAGTCATGCGATCGATCGGGCGGCATGCGAAGTTGCTGATGATCGCGCAGAACGAACTCGACGATCATCCTGCTGAGCTCATCAAGGCTGGCGCCGCGCTCATCATTGCCGGCGTCTCGGGGTTTCCGGAGGGCGACCGGCTTCGTGAGCAAGGCGAAGAAATCCTGATCGAGATCATCGCTAAACAATTTCTGCCGGACGGCATGCATCAATCGCGTGCGCCGGAAACGCTCGCGGAAGCCGCATGCGACATCGTCACAGCGTGCGGCGCGATGCGGACGGCGGGCTACGATATTCCGAACACGGTGAAAGATGCGCTGCCACGCATGGCGAACATGCTGCGCTTTTTGCGTCTTGGCGATGGCGGGCTTGGCTGCTTTCACGGCGGCTCCGAGGGGTCGCCGGGCGCGCTTCATCGCGTGCTGGAGCTTATCGGCGGTCAGGTGCGCGGCTTTCGCTATGCGACGCACGCGGCCTATCAGCGCTTGCAGCAAGGCGATGTGACTTTGCTGTTCGATGTCGGCGCCGCGCCGCCGCCATTATTTGGCGAACGCGCGCATGCAGGCGCGCTCGCGTTTGAGATGTCGTGCGGCGAAGAGCGGCTGATCGTGAATGTCGGCGCGGCGCGCGAACTGGAGCCAGAGGGACGCGCCGCGGCACGCACCACAAATGGCCATTCAACGCTTGTGCTCGCGGACGCGCTCTCCTGCTCGCTTGAACGCACGCGCTATGGCGCTCGCTTTGAAGGGCCCGCACTCGATGATGTGCGGCGTAGCGAGGACGAAGACGGCGTGACCGTGCAAGGGCGGCATGACGGCTACAAAGCGCAATTCGGCCTGCTTCACCGGCGTTATCTCTTCGTCGATACGGCAGGCCGCAACGTGCGCGGCATCGATGAACTCATTCGCCCCATGAAACTTAAAACCGCGCCCCCGCGCGGGGAAATCGCGTTCGTCGCGCGCTTTCATCTTCATCCTAGCGTGCGCGCAGCTATGGTCGAGAACCAGATCGTGCAATTGGAAACACCATCCGGCGCGCGATGGCGGCTGCGCACGGATGCGCCTCATGTCGCGTTGCAACCTTCCGCTTATTGGGGCGGAAAAACACTGCCGCAGGAAACGATGCAGATCGTGCTTTCAGGCGCGGCCGATCCGATGGGTCATGGCCTTGGCCCACCGAACCGTATCCGCTGGGCGCTTGCGCGCGGCGAGTGAGACCTACGCAAGTCCGATTGATTTCGCGTAATCCTCAAGCAGCCTGAATGCGCCCTCACCGCGATCGTCCGCTCTGCGCTCTCCCCGCTTCCACGGCGTCACGACAACCGTTTCGACGCCTTGGTTCGCGAGCTCTTCAAGCTTTTCCATCGGCGTTTCGCCGAACAAGATGCAGCTGAACCGGAACGGATCGTTTTCGCGCCCATATTCCTTCAGCAATTCCTTGATGCGTGGGATATTCGATGCGTGACCGTGCCAGCCATCGCCCAGTTTCGCAGCGCGCACTTCCGCAGGGCCGCCGCCGCCGCCAATAAGAATTGGGAAGCGCGGATTTTTTTGCGCGGGCTTCGGCTGAAAACCGATATCGTCGAAATGGAAAAATTCGCCGTGGAATGTTGGCCGTTCTTGCTCGAATAAAGCGCGCAAGGCGAGAATGATTTCATTCATCCGTTTGCCGCGCGTTTTCCAATTATTGCCGGTGTACGTGTATTCATCGGCAGTCCATCCAAGGCCGACGGCCATATCCAAACGGCCATTTGACAACAGATCGACTGTTGAAATCGTGCGCCCAACGAGGACGGGATCGCGCAGTGCGAGCATGTAGATGCCGATACCGAGACGCACCCTGCTCGTTATCCCCGCGATCGCCGCGAGCGTCGCCATCGGGTCCATGAAATTCGTATCTGGGGTGAACGGCACCATTTCAGTGCGGGCCTTGTCACCGAGCTCCTTCATGCCGGGAAATTCGCGCCACCAATCCGACCGATGTGACAGTGCAACATGCTCGCCATGCCAGATCGCATCAAAGCCAAGATCTTCGACGTGCTTGGCATAACGCAGCGTGTGTTCCGGCCGGATTGGCACAATATTGATACCGACTTTGACAGGCGGCGCCATCTACATCCTCCACTTCTTGTTCGCCGCAACTTTGGCCGCCTGCGCGGAAACGTGCAACCGAATTTAAATGTGGTGGAATCAGGCCGTTCAAATATTCGGTTTGCTCTGCGCGCTAGCCCTGCGCTCGCAAACTCATTTCGTCGAACTCGTCCTCAGGGCGGTCATTGCTCAGAGCGGACGCGTCCTGAATCTTTCGCTGAGGACGGCCAAGCAGATAGCCTTGCACTTCGTGGCAACCCTCCGCCTCAAGAAAATTCAGCTGTTGTTCCGTTTCAACGCCTTCGGCGAGAACCGGAATGTTGAGGCTCTGACCGATCGTCAGCACCGCGCGAATTATAGCGCGCGATTGCGGACTCTTCTCCACTTCGTCCATGAAGCTCTTATCCAGTTTGATTTTGTCAAATGGGAAAGCACGCAATGTCGAAAGCGACGAATAACCGACGCCGAAATCATCCATCGCGATCAATACGCCAAGCGCCTTCAGTTGACGCAAGATATGCGTCGTACGTAGCGGATCTTGAATGAGTGCGGTTTCTGTGATCTCAAGCTCGAGCCGGCGCGCTGGTAACCCGGTTTCAAGCAAGATTTGATGAACGAGTTTCGGGAAATTGATATCCGAGAGCTGCACCGCGGAAATGTTTACAGCGACGCGATGCGGAATGGGCCAAGTCGTCGCCTCCGCGCAGGCCTTGCGCAGCACCCATTCACCGATTGGGCTGATAAGGCCCGTTTCTTCAGCAAGCGGGATGAATTCGTCCGGCGGAATATAGCCGCGCTCCGGATGTTTCCAGCGCAGGAGAGCTTCATACGCCACGATTTCGCGCGTCGTTGTGTTCGCTTGAAGTTGGTAGCGCAGATGGAATTGTTCGCGCGCGATGGCTTCGCGTAGCTCGACAGTAACTTTGCGGCGCGCGCGCACCACCTCGTCCATTTTCTCTTCGTAGAAGCAGACTTGCTCCGTGAGCGAGCTTTTCGCGCGATACATTGCAAGGTCGGCGTTGTTCATCAGCGCAGTCGTCGTTTCACCGTCATCCGGGAAAATGGCAATACCGATACTCGCGCCACACACGAGATCGATATGTTCATACGACACCGCCATTCCTAAATGCTGCTCCAAACGCGCCGCTAAATCCAGCGCATCGCAACGTTCATGCACTGTCACTGTAGCGACGAATTCATCGCCGCCCAAGCGCGCAATAAACTCACTTCCCTGCCGCAACGCGATCATACGCCCGGCGAGTGTTTTGAGCACGTGATCGCCAGCAGCGTGACCGTGCAGATCGTTCACTTCCTTGAAGCGATTGAGATCAATTGAGAGTAACGCCAGCTTACGCTCGGCCGACGCGTTCTTCACACATCGTTCTAGGTGCTCGAGGAACGAGGCGCGGTTCGGCAATCCCGTTAAGCTGTCATTGCGCGCGAGATGCGCCATCCGGCGCTCTTGCGCCTGCCGTTGGCGCACATCACGAACAGCGTATACAAGGAGACCAGATTCCGCCTTCGCATTTTCACGGCGAGAGAAAACCTCAACAGGAATTTGCTGGCCAGACGCATCTACAACACGCGTCATGACAAGCGATTGTTCTTCGATGCCGGCAAGACCGAGTTGTTCCAACGTGCTCGTCATAATGGCGTCGCGCGATCGGCCCGTGAGCGTTTCAAACGCCGCGTTCACTTCAACGATGCGGCCGTCGCGCGCGATGATCACGCCATCAATGGTGCTTTCAGCCAATTGACTGAGGGAGGAGCGCGCACGCGCAGCGGCTTGCACGTCGAGCGCATAACTCGCAAAGCCCGTGCCCAGCACAAGGAGGCCAACGCCAGCGACGGCGAACGCGAGCGCGGTATATGCATCTTGATTGGTTAAGCCATCAGGCGCGAACGGCGTGATTGTCATCGCCGACATGCCCGTGAAATGCAACGCGACAATGGCGAGCACGAGGATGCCTGCGCTCGCGAGATAGCGCATGCGCGGCGTCTTTGCGCGTGTCGCCACGGCAAACGCCGCTGCAGCGATCAACTACGATAGAATGATCTATAAGATAACATAAATCGCGCTCCACTCGATAACGCCGTTAGCGCCGAAAGCACTCATGCCAGCGTAATGCATTGCCGATACGCCCGCGCCGAACACGGCGCCGCCGAGTTCAGGCGCTCTGCGCAGGCGCATTTGCGCAGCGGCGAAGCTCAGCGCGCAAGACGAAATCGCGACAGCTAGCGACACGCCGGTCAAAGCAGGATCATACGACACCTCTACACCGGGCCGGTAGGCCAGCATCGCGACGAAGTGCGTGCACCAAATCGTTGAGCCGCCCGCGACGGCGCCAAGGAATATCCACGAAGTTGCTGCGCCACGCTCTGCGTGCAAACAGCGTTGGTACAACCGCATCGTAATGAGCGCACCAACGACGCAAATGAGCGCTGCGAGCGCAACCAGCAGCAAATCGTGCTGCATGGTTAGACAGGCGATTATTCGCATTTTTTGTACCCCGATTGGGGCGGGATTTACCGAATGCGTGGGAAAGTTTTGGTGAAAAGACGTGGTGAGGAATGCGTTAATTGCAGCGTTTTTTGCTTCAAAAGCATATAAGTTATGTACTAACGCCGAGTCATTACGCGGCGAAATCTTTAGCCGCCTACTGTAAACCTTCTGCCGGCTTAAACATCTAAGCTGGCTTCTTACTTGAGAAATACTCCCGCCACTGCGCCGCCAATCCATCCATTGAGGCAAGGCGCGTTGCTTCATCCTCACGCACTCTGCGGCGGCTAATAATTTCTACAAGCCGCTGAAATGGAAAATCCGGATTTGGGCGCGCGTGAAGGCGCACGCTTTCACCATCGCCTATGCCGCCTTCTTGCAAGACACGATAATACCAGCCAGAGCGTCCATTGAGCATCATCGCCGGCGGCAACCGCTCGTCCTCGAAACGCAGCGCGAATTTGAAACAAGGCTGACGCGGCTGACACACTTGCAGAAGCGCGCCTCCGATTGCGTGAACATCACCGACACACATATCTTTCTCGCTCATACCCTCGATCGCAAGATTTTCACCGACCGAACCTGGCCCAAATTTATCAGCAAGTTCTGGAAAATCCGTGCGCCACAAATCATAGTTCGCCTGGGCGTAAGCGTAGACGGCTTTGTCGCGCCCGCCATGCACGGTGAGATCAGCTTGCTCGTCTCCGGCGAGTCCGAGCACGCCGACATACGCCCCGCCCGAGACGGGCGATTTTACGAATGCGCTTGGAACGCCGTTTGGCCCCAGCGGCGCGATGCGCCCGGCATGTATCGCAGTGACTTTTGCTTCGCTCATCCGTGCACTCTCGCCTACCGTGAAGCGGGGATAAATAGAACTTATCCCACACCTCCAAACCTGTGCTCATAATGCGTCATCCCTTGCACGGGAGGTTTGAGGCGCTGCAGCCCAGCAAATCACGACAAGGGACCAGGCGAGCGTGAAAGGCGTTTGCAATCGTCCAAGACCCCAAGAACGCTTTCTACGGATTGCCTACGGGAGATCGGAAGGATGCGCCGCTGACTGCCTCCGGGGATTGAAACCGGAGGGTCTGAGAGGGCTCTCTCACACGCCGAAGGCGGGCCGGGCCTGGAGATAACATCTCCTCACGACCGGGGCTTTCGTCCAATCGTCTGAACGGGGCGCGTTGAAGCGTCTTATCAGCCGTCTGCAAGGGCGGCATTACCTCGGCGCCGAAACGCGCCCCGCCTCCCATCTGCGGGAGAGAAAATGCGGAAGAATTTTCAAAGCGAAACGGCATTGGCCGTCAAAACGCTTGTCTTGACCTAATGTTCTCTCTTTAGCCGCCATATGAATCCCGCCATTTGTGACGCAAGTCTGGTGCGGCCACGCCTCCGCTTGATTTCGCGGGCGCGCTGCGCCAACCCCATCGGCAAACGAGAAAGACATGACTGACATCCTCCCCATCAAGCGCGCCCTCATCTCCGTTTCCGACAAAACCGGCCTTGAAGGCCACGCGAAGGCGTTGGCGGCGCTTGGAGCGGCGCTCATCTCCACCGGCGGCACCTCCGCCGCACTGAAAAAGGCCGGGCTGGACGTCAAGGATGTCAGCGATCTGACCGGATTTCCGGAAATGATGGATGGGCGCGTGAAGACACTGCACCCGAATGTGCATGGCGGCCTGCTCGCGCTGCGTGATGATCCCTCGCACGCGGACGCGATGAAGGCGCACAATATTCAGGGCATCGATGTGCTCTATGTGAACCTTTATCCGTTCGAGGCGACGGTCGCGAAAGGCGCAGCGTTCGACGAATGTATCGAGAATATCGACATTGGCGGCCCGGCGATGATCCGCGCGGCGGCGAAGAATCACGGCTTCGTCGCGGTCGCGACGGATACGGATGACATTGAAGAGATCATCGCTTGCGCGAAAGAGAATGGCGGAACGACGCACGCATTGCGCAAGAAACTCGCCGCGAAAGCCTATGCGCGCACGGCGGCTTACGATGCCGCGATTTCTGCTTGGTACACGGCGCAGTTGGGCGAAGCAGCGCCAGCATGGCGCGCAATGGGCGGCAAGCTGAAGCAAACTTTGCGCTATGGAGAAAATCCGCACCAGAGCGCGGCGTTTTATGTGACGGGCGAAGCGCGCCCAGGCGTCGCAACGGCGCGACAATTGCAGGGCAAAGAGCTTAGCTACAACAATCTAAACGACACGGACGCCGCGATCGAATTGATCGGTGAATTCGACCCCAAGGACAGCGCGGCCGTTGCGATCATCAAGCACGCCAATCCGTGCGGCGTCGCGCTCGGCAAGGATTTGGCTGAAGCTTATAAGCGCGCGCTTGAATGCGATCCGGTATCGGCGTTTGGCGGCATTGTCGCGGTGAACCGAAAGCTCGATAAAGAAGCCGCGCTGCTGATTACCGATATTTTCACGGAAGTCGTCGTTGCGCCCGATGCGGATGATGATGCGATCGCAGCGTTTGCGAAGAAAAAGAATTTGCGTTTGCTGCTGACGGGCGCCCTGCCCGATCCGCGCGCGCCGGGGCTTACCTATAAGACACTCGCGGGCGGCTTCCTCGTGCAAGGGCGCGATACGGGACACATCACCGCGAAAGACCTGCAAGTGGTGACGAAACGCCAGCCGACCGAAAGCGAAATCCGGGACATGCTATTTGCGTTTACGATCGCCAAGCATGTGAAATCGAATGCGATAGTGTTCGCGCGCAATGGGCAAACCGCCGGCATCGGCGCTGGGCAGATGAACCGTCGCGACAGCGCGCGCATCGCCGCCTTGAAGGCGCGCGAGGCGGCCGAGACGTATGGCTGGGCCGAAGCCAAGACGGTCGGCAGCGCAGTCGCGTCCGACGCGTTCTTCCCGTTTGCCGACGGGCTGCTCGCCGCTGCTGAAGCCGGCGCAACGGCGGTGATCCAGCCGGGCGGCTCGGTGCGCGACGACGAGGTCATCAAGGCGGCGGACGAGGCGGGGCTCGCCATGGTGTTCACCGGCCACCGCCATTTCCGGCATTGAGAAAGGGAGCCAGGATGGCCAGGGACATGATCATCACCACGAC
>JBEVOS010000189.1:0-5920 GCA_040507435.1 Caulobacterales bacterium
AAAAGATGCCACGATACTGCTGGTCAGCCGCAGTGTTTCTTCATTACCAGAGACTTCTTCTGCGTCGTCCTCACGCATAACGCGCCTTACCCCAATGATCCTGCCCCGATTCAGGGTTATATCCGTTAAAAACTGTAACTTGCAAGTATTCCCGCATTGGTGCGCTGTAATTGCTCATGCGAATGCGGTTAATTTCATGGATTGGCGTATAATTTAGCGGACTTTACGTCAACGGTAGCATCCGCTTCGCCTTCTCATTTTGCGCATTCACGGATAAAACCCGCGCAGCAAATCAGAGGATATCGAAATGACGACAGCCGCCGCCCCCGCCGCAGAGCGGGACCGGTTCTTCGAAGCGGGCCTTGCCAAGGCCGATCCAGATCTTGCGAGCGCTATTTCAGCTGAAGGCGAGCGCCAAGGGCGGCAGATCGAACTGATCGCATCGGAAAACATCGTGTCTCGCGCTGTGCTGGAGGCGCAGGGTTCGGTGCTCACGAACAAATACGCCGAAGGTTATCCCGGTAAACGCTATTACGGCGGTTGCGAGCACGTGGATCACGTCGAGCGGCTTGCGATCGACCGCGCCAAGCAATTGTTCGGATGCGCATGGGCGAATGTTCAGCCGCATTCGGGCAGTCAGGCCAATCAGGCCGTGTTCTTCGCGCTGATGCAGCCGGGCGACACATTCATGGGGATGGACCTCGGCTCCGGCGGCCACCTCACGCATGGCAAGAATGTCAATCAGTCGGGCAAGTGGTTCAAACCTGTCGCTTACAATGTCGATCCGGAAACACAGCTGATTGATTATGACAGCCTCGCGAAGATCGCGGAGGAATGTCAGCCGAAGGTGATCATCGCCGGCGGCTCGGGATATTCGCGTGTGATCGATTTTGCGCGCTTCCGGGCGATCGCGGATTCGGTTGGCGCGAAACTCATGGTCGATATGGCGCATTTCGCGGGCCTCGTGGCCGCAGGGATTTATCCGAGCCCGTTGCCGCATGCGCATGTGGTGACCACCACGACGCATAAGACGCTGCGCGGTCCGCGCGGCGGCATGATCCTGTCGAACGATCTCGATCTTGGCAAAAAGCTTGATAGCGCTGTGTTTCCTGGCCTACAGGGCGGTCCGCTCATGCATGTGATTGCGGGCAAAGCCGTGGCGTTCGGCGAGGCGCTGCAACCTGAGTTCAAGGTTTACGCACGGCGCGTCGTTGAGAATTGCAAGGCGTTGTCGGAGCGTCTCGTCGAGCACGGCTTCCAGATCGTCTCCGGCGGCACGGACAGCCATCTCATCATGGTCGATCTGCGGCCAAAGAATGTGAGCGGCAAATCTGCGGAAGCGAGCCTTGAGCGCGCACTCATCACTTGCAACAAGAACACGATCCCGTTCGATCCAAAGAGCGCGATGGTGACGAGCGGCGTACGGCTCGGCTCGGCGGCGTGCACGACGCGCGGATTCGGCCCTGCCGAGTTCCGTTTGGTGGCCGATTACATCGCTGAAGTCGTGGAGGCGCTTTCGAAGTCGAATGGCGACAATTCCGCGACTGAAGCAGCGGTGGCTGTGAAAGTCGAACAATTGACGCGCCGCTTCCCGATCTACTGATGCGCTGCCCGTTCTGCCAAAACGAAGACACGCAGGTGAAGGATAGCCGTCCGACCGAGGACGGCGCCTGCATCCGCCGCCGCCGCCTCTGCGAGGCGTGTGGTTCGCGCTTCACGACGTTTGAACGCGTGCAATTGCGCGAGTTGATCGTGCTCAAGAAAAGCGGACGCAAAGTTCCATTCGATCGGGAGAAGCTTGCGCGCTCCATCCAGGTGGCGTTGCGAAAAAGGCCGATTGATACGGAGCGCATCGAACAGCTCGTGTCCGGCATCGTCCGGCGCTTGGAGAGCCTCGGGGAGAGCGAGATTCCCTCCGAGCAGATCGGCGAACTCGTGATGGAGGCGCTCGGCAACACCGATCCGGTGGCTTTCGTGCGCTACGCGTCGGTTTATCGCGATTTTAGCGAGCCGGGGGATTTCGCGAACATCCTGAGCGATCCTCAGCTTGGCAGGCGCTCCAGCAAAGGCGATCCTGGCGGCGAATGAGCCGTCCCCACATCACGTTGAAGCTGGCGACTTCCCTCGACGGGCGGATCGCGACTGGCGCAGGCGAAAGCCGGTGGATCACTGGCCCCGAAGCGCGCGCCGAGGTGCACCGGCTGCGCGGAGAGGCTGGGGCCGTGCTGATAGGTTCCGGCACGGCGCTGACGGACGATCCCGAGCTTACCGTGCGCGTCGGCCCGGCGCCTGCACGCCAACCACTGCGCATTGTGCTCGACAGCCGGTTGCGGTTGCCGGTCCGCTCGAAACTAATCGCGACACTCGATATCGCGCCCTTACTGGTGATCGGCGCGATGGGCGCTGATCCCGCCGCGAAGGCCGCGCTGGAAAGCGCCGGCGCCGAAGTGGCGCTCGCGTCTGGCGCGCCGGGCGCCGTAACCCTTGCGGGGGCAATGGCGGTGCTTGAGCGGAGGAGCGTTGCACGGATTCTGGTTGAGGGCGGCGGGCGTCTCGCGGCGAGCTTCGTGAAAGACGGGCTCATCGACCGGCTGGAGTGGATGCGCGCGCCCCTTATCCTGGGGGCGGAGGGCCGGCCGGCCATTGACTCTTTAGCGCTTTCCCGGCTCTCAGCGGCCCCCGCCTTTCGCCGCCTTGCGGTGCGCGAGCTCGGCGCCGATCTTTGGGAAACATACGAACGGGCCTGAGATGTTCACTGGGATTGTTACGGCGCTTGGAGAGGTAACGGCGGCCGAGCGGCTGGCGGGCCTTACGCGGCTGACTGTTGAGAGTTCTTACGACGCTGACAGCGTCGCGATTGGCGCAAGCATTTGCCATGACGGCTGCTGCCTTACCGTTGTGGAGAAATCCCCGCGCCCAGGCGGGATGCGGCATGTGGTTGAGGTCGCGGCCGAGAGCCTCGCCGTCACGACGCTCGGCAAGCTTGAGGCTGGCCATAAAGTTAATCTTGAGCGATCCCTGATGGCGGGCGATGAGCTTGGCGGCCATATCGTGCAGGGCCATGTCGATGGCCTCGGTGAGATCACCTCCGTCACGAAGGACGGCGAGGGCTATCGCTTCCGCATCAAGCCGCCGCAGGATATCGCCCATCTTATCGCGCCCAAGGGGTCGATCGCGATGGCTGGCGTTTCACTTACCGTGAACGAGGTCGATTCTGAGGGCTTCGGCGTATTGATCATTCCGCATACCTGGGCGGTGACGACTTTGTCGAAGCTGCAAGCAGGCGATAAAGTGAACCTCGAAGCCGATATGATGGCGCGGTATGTCGCGCGGATCCTTGATGCCCGGAGCAAAGTCTGATGGCGGCGCAGCAAAACCCGCTTGACGATCTCAAGCGCTACATCACGCCGATCGAAGAAGTGATCGAGGAAGCCCGCGAAGGGCGCATGTTCATTCTTGTCGATGCGGAAGATCGCGAGAATGAAGGCGATCTCATTATTCCGGCGCAATTTGCGACGCCAGAAAAAGTGAATTTTATGGCGCGCTTTGGCCGCGGGCTGATTTGTCTTGCGCTGACGGATGAACGCACCCGACAACTTGGGCTCGAACCGATGTCGCGCCGCAACGGCACGCAGCTTGGCACTGCCTTCACGGTTTCGATCGAAGCGAAAGAAGGCATCACGACGGGCATCTCCGCGCATGATCGCGCGCACACGATTGCAGTCGCGATCGATCCGACAAAAAACGCGAGCGATATCGTATCGCCGGGCCACGTATTTCCGCTTGCGGCGCGTCCAGGCGGCGCGCTCGTTCGGGCGGGACATACAGAGGCAAGCGTCGATATCGCGCGTCTTGCGGGTTTGCTTCCGGCGGCGGTGATCTGCGAGATTATGAACGATGACGGCACGATGGCGCGTCTGCCAGAGCTCATCGCGTTCGCGCAATTCCACAATCTGAAGATCGGCACGATTGCGGATTTGATTTCCTATCGCGGCGTTCACGATCACATGATCGATCGCGTCACCGAAGGTCCGATGCCGTCGCGCTTCGGGGACCAGTTCAAATACGTCGTTTTCCGCAACAATATCGACGGCGCTGAATATCCGGTTGTTGTGCGCGGCGATATCAAGCCGGATAAGCCGACGTTGGTGCGCATGCATCGTTTGCATATCGGTTTTGATCTCTTGGGCGCGGCGGGGCCCCGCGCTGGGCTTTTGGAAGAAGCGCTCGCGGAAATCGGCAAGGAGGAAGGGCCTGGCGTTTTGGTTTTGCTGCGTGGCAATGACCCGCAGGAATTGACTCGCGCGGCGGGCCTTGCGCCGGTTGAGCAATCTCCCTCTGGCGCGGCGGCGCCGCAATTGCGGGAGTATGGCGTCGGCGCGCAAATTCTGCGCGAACTTGGCGTCCGGCAAATGATTATGCTTTCGGACGCGCCGCAGCGCGTTGTCGGCCTCGAAGGCTACGGTCTCACCATTGTGGGCTGGCGCCATTTCAAACATCAAAGCAAGGAATAGAAAATGGACGCCGGCGCGCCAAAAATGGCGATACCGAAAATCGAAGGTGCGCGGCTTTTGTTCGTTGTCGCGCCTTATTATCCAGAAATTACCGATCAACTGTTGACGGGCGCGCATGCGGTTGCCGCTGAAGCGGGCGCTAAAGTCGATGTGATCGAAGTGCCGGGCGCGTTCGAAATTCCACAAGCGATTGCGATGTATGGCAATCGCTATGAAGGCTATGTCGCGCTTGGGTGTGTCGTTCGCGGAGAAACCTCGCATTACGATTATGTCTGCGGCGAGAGCGCGCGCGCGCTGATGGATTTGGGAATGAACCGCCAGATACAAGTCGGATACGGCATCCTGACCGTCGAAAACCTTGCGCAGGCTCAAGAGCGCGCAGCGCCGAACGGCCGCGATAAAGGCGGCGAGGCGACGCGCGCTTGCGTTACGCTTGTTGCGCTGAAGCGCAAACTCACCAACGTCGCGCGATGAGTGGGACCAAGCTTGCGAAGCAGCGCGCCGGCGCGCGTTTGGCCGCCGTTCAGGCGCTCTATCAGATGGAGCTGTCTGGCGCTCTGACCGATGAGGTTGTGACGGATTTTCAGAATGGGAAACTGCCGCAAGGCGAAGATGGCGCGCTCGACAGCGAAGCGGACCTTGAGCATTTCAAACTGATCGTCGAGCTTGTCGTGCAGCGGCAGGAGACGATCGATAAAGCGATCGCCAAACGGCTGTCGGGTTGGCGCCTCGATCGGCTCGATGCTGTCGCGCGCGCGATTTTGCGTGCAGGCACGGTTGAGCTCGAAGCGCGCGGCGATGTGCCGACACCCGTGGTGATCGATGAATATGTCGAAATTGCAAAGGCGTTTTTCGAAGGGCCAGAGCCGGGTTTTGTGAACGCAACTTTGGACGCTGTCGCCAAAGACTTGCGCGCGTAGTTCTGCTTTCGCTTGCCGCGGATGCGCCGCGCGGTCCAAATGCGCATTATGCCAGCTGACGAGTTCGAGATTATCGCGCGTTATTTTGCGCCGCTCGCGACGAAGGAAGGCGCACGCGGCCTCAACGATGATGCGGCAGTGATTGCCGCGCGCGGTGATCTTGTCGTCACGACAGACGCCATCGTCGAAGGCGTGCATTTTCTCGCGAGCGACCCGATTGATACGGTCGCGAAGAAAGCCTTGCGCGTGAATCTTTCGGATCTCGCCGCGAAAGGCGCACGTCCGATTGGCGTGCTCGTGACCTTGATTTGGCCGGATGATCGCGAGGCGGAAAAAATTGAACGTTTCGCGCGCGGGCTCGGCGAAGATTTGAAGTTTTTCAACGTGAGCCTGCTTGGCGGCGATACGACGTCCACGCGCGGCCCGCTTGTCGTGTCGGTCACGGCGATTGGCGAACCGGCCGGGCAGCGCACGCCATCGCGCGCA
>JBEVOS010000197.1:0-5969 GCA_040507435.1 Caulobacterales bacterium
TTGCTAATGGACCGAAGCGCGGCGCGTCTCGAGCACCATTGCCGCTAAGTCGCGCCGCAGCGCTTCGGCGCCATCCACATCTTTGAATGCCCGTACGACGGCATTGTGCGCAACGAGGCTTGCCTCGTTCACATCTCCGGAAACCTTACAAGCCGCTTCGCGGAGTTGCCCGCCAAGGGTGAGGATAGCTGTAACGTGGTGCGGCTGCGCCATTGCAGTCTCCATGTTCGTTTCGCGGCGGCTCACCCCGCCAAGCCGCGACAATATGACATACGACTAGCACATTTTGAAAAGCTTGCACGTGACGTTTTCGCTAATTTGGGGATTATTGCGAAGGTTTTAGACGCTTCTCGCTATGCGGCGCCGATTTTCTTTTCCTCAACATGATGTTCACCACCTTTGTTGTGCAGCGCAGCATGCAAAGATGTTTTGTCGAGGCGGCCTTCCCAGCGCGCGACTGCCAGGGTTGCGACAGCGTTTCCTATAAAATTCGTCAGTGAGCGGCACTCGCTCATAAAGCGGTCGATGCCGAGAATGAGCGCCATGCCGGCGATCGGCACAGTCGGGACGACGGAGAGTGTCGCCGCCAATGTGATGAACCCAGAGCCAGTGACCCCCGCAGCGCCTTTCGACGAGATCATCGCGACAAGCAGCAGCAAAATTTGTTGCTCAAGCGAAAGGTGGATGTTGCACGCCTGCGCAATGAAAAGCGCGGCCATTGTCATGTAAATGTTCGTGCCATCGAGATTGAATGAATAACCAGCCGGTACGACGAGGCCGACAATCGTACGCGGCGCGCCTGCCCTCTCCATCTTGTCTATGAGCTGCGGCAGCGCTGATTCCGACGACGATGTGCCAAGCACAAGCAGCAATTCTTCTTTGAGATAAGCGATCAGCCGGAAAATTGAGAACCCGACGCCTGCCGCGATGCAGCCCAGCACCACGACAACGAAAATCGCCGCCGTAAGATAAAAGGTCCCTATGAGCTGCGCGAGATCGACAAGCGATCCAATCCCATATTTTCCAATCGTGAACGCCATGGCGCCAAAAGCGCCAACCGGAGCCGCGTACATGATAATCTTGACGACGTTGAAGATCGCGCCACTCGCCCACGAGATGACATCGTAAAGCGGCTTTCCGCGCTCCCCCATCATCGCGAGGCCAAAGCCAAACAGCACCGACACCAGCAGGACTTGTAAAATCTGGCCGGATGTCAGCGCCGATATCGCGGTCGTAGGAATAATTTCGAGCAGAAAACCAGTGATCGTGCGTTCATGTGCTTGCTGGGCGTAGTTCTGCACCGCCTCAGCATCCAGCGTCGCAGGATCAATGTTCATCCCCGCGCCCGGCTGCACTACATTTCCGACAATGAGCCCGACGATCAGCGCGAATGTTGAGACGATCAGAAAATAAACCAGCGCTTTAACGCCGATGCGGCCAACGCCTTCGAGCTTCTGAACGCCGGCGATGCCCGTCACGACCGTACAAAAAATCACCGGAGCGATGATCATTTTGACGAGCGCGATGAACCCATCGCCCAGCGGCTTCATCGCCGCGCCCACGTCCGGGGCGAAATGGCCTAGAAGTGCGCCAGCGACGACGCCCGCCAACACCCAGAAATAGAGCAGCCGGTAGATCGACTTTTTAGCGCCCGGTATAAGGGCGGCGGCCGCCTCGCTCATTCGCCCCCCGTCAAATTTTTGGTCGGGGCGGCGGGATTCGAACTCGCGACCCTTAGCTCCCAAAGCTAATGCTCTACCAGGCTGAGCTACACCCCGACGGCGCCCTCTCTAAGGGCGGGCGTGACAAACCTCAAGCGCGCTTACCCTGTGCGAGAGCCAAAATCCGCACCACGGCTGATGGAGCGTCTCAAGCGTGCTAATAAGACGGCAGTAGGCTCTACTTCCCGTGAGGATAAAACGGAGCGGCGCAGCCGCCCACCCTAGGGAATGATCGATCGGGGAGGATCGCATGGACCGTATGCTGCCGTATGACCACTTCATGATTCTGTTCGAGACGGAGAAATCGCCGATGAACATCGGCGCGTTGCTCCTTTTCGACGTCCCCGAAAAAGACAAGTCCAGCTTCGCCGCACGCGTCCGCGCTCACCTCGAAAAGCATGTTCCGCGTAGCGTGCTCGCGCGCCGGCTCATCGCCTCGCCGGAGCACTACGACACGGATTCCTGGTTCCGGCTTCGGTCTTCCGAAGCCATGCGGCAAATACAAACGCTGGCGTTTTCACAGCCGCTCTCGAATGAAGCGTTGCGCGCCTTCGTCACCGAACGCGCCATGCAGCACTTGGATCTCGGCAAGGCGCCGTTCGAGATGGACATTATCGGAGATCTCGAAGGCGCGCAGGGCGCAATCTACTTCAAATCCCATCACAGTGTGATGGATGGCGTCGGCTTCGTCTCGATGATCTCACAGCTCTCGGACAGCGGCGTCGCTGATCTTGCTGGAACCGCGGCGGAAGAAAACGAAAGCCCTCCAGATCCAGACGCCTGGATGGCGCTCGCGCGAGAAAAGTTTGAGCGCGAAGAAATGATACGCGCGCAGGCCGCTGAGCGGAAAGCGAACGCCGAAAAACTTTTGAGCGCATTTCTCTCCGATCCGCGCAATCAAAGACTGCCCGCTCCAGATATGGCGTTCGGCGCTGAATTTTCGAAATTACGGGAATACCGAACAATCTCATTTCCATTCGATCGATTTCGCGCGGTCGCCAAACGATGCGGCGTTTCGATCAATGATGTGTTTTTGACGATCGCCGCCGGAGCAATGCGCGACTACCTCGCCGAACGCGGCCAGCTTCCGCAACAACCACTGATTTCGCACAGCGTACGCAGCATTCGCCGCGAGGAGCACGGCGCGTATAACAACTGGGTCTTGTCGCTCTATCCCGAACTCGCGACCGATGAACCCGACGTTATGAAACGGCTTCATCGCATTCGCTCAAGCATGAATGTTGAGAAGAACCGCTCGACGATCGAAGAAGATTTCCTTGATCTCGTGGACTGGCCGTATGGCGCACGCGACCGGCGCGCCGCCTGTTCGGACATCAACCAAATTGAAGCCGCAATCGGCCCCGCGAACGTGGTGCTTTCAAACGTCCCAGGACCATCGGAAAGGCTGACATTTGCCGGTTTTCCTCTAGCCGCGAATTACCCAGTCCCGATCGTCGGCCCGAGCCGGTTTTTGAACATCACATCGCGCCGCAACGCAGACGCGCTCGATATGGGCGTGATGACCGACGCCGCGAAGATTAAAGATGCTGACGCCTTTGCCGCCTGCCTCTGGCGCGCATTCGACGATATCGAACGCGTCAGTGAAGACGCTTAGCTAACGCCCAACCGCCGCAAGCATCGCTGCTGGACGGAAACGCACCTGTCCCGGAAACGGCGGCGTATCATTGTCGAACGAGCCGACCGTATAGGCGTTGCCCTGCGGATCGAAAGTTATGTTCGTAACGTAGCGCGCAGGCTCGTCGAGCTGCCCTTGATAGACGCCCGCAGGCGAAATCTTGAGAATGCGCGCCTCGCCGTAGATCGCGACGTAGAGATTGCCAGCGGGGTCCATTTCAAGGCCATCCGGCCCGGCTTCTCGATACGGAGGATCAAGCCGGTCAGGTGGCGTATTGCTAACGTCGAAGAACACACTGGGCGCAGCAACCGAGCCGTCATCATTCAGCGGATAGCGCAACACGCGCCGTCTGAACGTTTCGGAAAGGTAGAGCGTGCGGTGCGCAAGATCGACGTAGACGCCATTGGGATACCAAAGCTCATCAGCAACGCGCGTCACGACGCCTTGCGCATCTATATGCACAAGCGCTCCGTGAGGGCGTGTTACACGCGAGAAAAGCCCAGGATCGCTGAAATAGACGCCGCCACGGCCGTCTTCAAAACAATCGTTCGGATCACGAAACGCGCGGCCTTCATTGTCCTCCGTCCGCACGAAGCGCGCTTGCCCGCCAGCACCGACAGCGACGACAGCGCCTTCGATATGGCAAAGCACGAGAAACCCATCGCCATAAGGCGCAAGCGCCGTCGGCCCACATCCGCTGCGGTGGAAAAAAGTGCGCTTACGGCCGTTCTCAAAAACAGAGACGCGATCAGCGCCCATCTCCGCGACGTATAACTTACCGTCCCGCCACAATGGTCCTTCCGGATACGATGCGTGATTATCGATGACGCGCGCCCGGTTGGTTGGGGCAGCCGCACAAACGCATAGCGTCATCGCCAGCGTGAGAATGAGCCTAAGCATCAATCTTCGCACTGGCGCGCAATGCGATCAGCCCAGCGCCGCAGAGAGCCAACCATCCTGCGTAGAGGAAGATAATGCTCTGGCTTCCCATGAAGGTCATCAGCCAAAGCGACGTGCCGAGAACGCCGAATATGTTTCCGAAAGTGGTGATTGCGTACACTGAACCGGAAGTGCGGCCGCCATGCGCTGCGTCAGTGATAAGTAGGCGGATGCAGTATGGTGAAAAGAACGAGAGCGCCGTGAACGGCGCAAACACAAGAATGAATGCAGCAATAATAGCGCCAAGCGGCAGGTTCGGAATCTCAGTCGATATCCATGCAAGCGCGGAGCGTTTCAGTCCGGGAAAAAAGGGATCCGGGTCTGGCAGGAACTCCATCTGCATCAGCATGGGAACAAGCGCGAGATAGAGCGCCGCCAGGAGCACGCCGGCGCCGAGCACTTCTGATCGCGGCGCGAGATCGACGAGCCGGCCGCCGGCGTAATACCCGACCATCATCGCCATCATCGTAACGGATATAAGCGCCGACCAAACGTAGATGTCGCTGCCGAAATGCGGCGTCAGCGGACGTGTCGTCGCGGTCTGAAGCCCCATAACGGCGATACCAATGAGAAATCCGATTGCGAGCAAAATCCTTTGCTTCGTCGCCCCCATGATTCTCGCCTATCGCTTTTCGTTATGGCGCTCGATCGCGCGCAAATATTCAACGGGTGCAAAATCGTCTGTCAGAATGCGTCCATTCACGGCCGTGATTGGCCGCCGCCGCGCCAGCATTGCTGGCAGTGCGTGGGTGAAGCGATTTTGAGTCTGAAGAGCGGTCGCCCGTGCAGTTAAGTCAGTGATCGACTTTTGCGGCCCGTCATATCCGACGACGACGACATTGCCTTCGGCCTCGTACGTATCGACATTTCCAAACACGGATTTGATCGTCGCGAGCGCCGCGTCGTAAAGCATCGAGGACGGCTCGACATTCTGAACCATGACGCCGCCGGGATTGAGCCGGCGCTTGCAGATCATATAAAATTCACGCGTCGTCAGATGGAACGGCACGAACGTGCCGCGATACGCATCGACCATGATGACGTCATGTCGTGTCTGGTTTTGATTGAGATAGATGCGGCCGTCGCGCTGGACGATCCGGAAATTGTTGTCGGTGCGAATGCCGAAATGTCTCTGCGCAAGCTCGATCACCGCCGGATCAAGCTCAACACACGTGATCTGCGTATTTGGCATCAGCAGGCGCAGGTAATACGCCGTGCGCCCGCCGCCGAGACCAATCTCGAGAACCGAGCGCACCTGCGGCGTGTAGGCGAGCGCGATTGTCATGTAGCGGGTGTACGCAACGGGCAATGTGCGTGGCCGCGCGGGATCGTAGAGGCTTTCCGTGTAAAGCGTCTGGTTCGCGCCAAAGATCATTGCGATCTGGCCGTCTTCCTGCTCGACCACGTAGATCGTATTGTACTGGCTCTCGCGGCGCTCAATCAGCCCGCCGCGGCGCGGCTGTGCGCAGGCGGCGGTAGGTAACGTCGCGAGCGCGCCCGCAGCCAAGCCGAACGTAACGGCCCGGCGTCCAATATTGGCCGGCATTTTGTACTCCAGCGGCGGCGTCCCTGCCGCGCCTTCATCCTCTTTGGACGTGACGAGATCAAGGCATCGACGCGCGGCGCAACGCGGCATTTTGAAAGGAAAAGCGCAGCGGGAGATGGCAGGCCCT
>JBEVOS010000230.1:0-7710 GCA_040507435.1 Caulobacterales bacterium
CTCCTCACGACCTGCGGCATTCGTCCAATCGTCTGAACGGGGCGCGTGGAAGCGTCTTATCAGCTCGTCGCAAGGCGAGCATTACATCGGCGTGGAAACGCGCCCCGCCTCCCATCTTTGGGAGATACGGAAATCGGAGAATTCGAGAAAAACCGGGTCGCGCCGGCCTAAAGGCATGCGCAGCGTCCGGCGGAACATTTTTTAGCAGCCGCGCGTCCTTTTTCGAGCATTCATGGAGGCGCAGATGAATCAGCGCGACAACGAAATCATCGATCTCGAAAAACGGTTCTTTCAGACGATGATCGATAAGGACGGCGACACCGCGACGAAGCTTTGTTCCAAGGACGTGCTTGTCGGCGGCCCGCAAGGCGCAATGGCTGTGAAAGGCGCCGATATGGGCGCGATGATGGCGCATGGACAATGGGAGCTGCACAGCTTCGACATGCGCGACATCAATGTCGTTTACCCAGACGACAATGTCGCCGTCATTGGCTACAAGATCACGCAGGACATGACCGTCGACGGCAAGCCTTTGAAGCTTGAAGCCGCCGACACCAGCACGTGGATCAAGCACGGCGGCGCGTGGCATTGCGCCCAGCATAGCGAATCCATCATCGGCGACCCTTACGGACGGAATTAGAGGTCGCTTTTTCGGCTCCCCTTTTGGGGAGGACGGCGATAATCTCGCGGCATGAAAACACGCGCCGCGCTCGCTACCGCCCCGAACAAGGATTTGGAAATCGTCGAGCTTGATCTCGACGGGCCGAAATTTGGCGAAGTGCTCGTTGAAATCAAAGCGACGGGCATTTGCCACACTGACGCCTACACGCTCTCGGGGAAAGATAGCGAGGGCGTTTTCCCTTCAATTTTGGGGCACGAAGGCGCGGGGATCGTGCGTGAAATTGGCCCTGGCGTGACGAGCGTGAAGCCCGGCGATCATGTCATTCCGCTCTACACGCCGGAATGCCGCCAGTGCAAAACCTGCACGTCGCGGAAAAGCAATCTCTGCACCGCGATCCGCGCGACGCAAGGACAAGGCTTGATGCCGGACGGCACGAGCCGGTTTTCGCTGAACGGCAAGCCGGTGTTTCACTATATGGGCTGCTCGACGTTTTCGAATTTCACCGTGATGCCGGAAATCGCGGTCGCGAAGATTCGCGAAGACGCGCCGTTCGAGAAAGTTTGTTACATCGGTTGCGGCGTGACGACAGGGATCGGCGCCGTGATTTACACCGCTGGCGTCGAAGCCGGCGCGAATGTCGCCGTATTTGGGCTCGGCGGCATTGGTCTCAATGTCATTCAAGGCGCGCGAATGGTCGGCGCCGACAAGATCATCGGCGTTGATCTCAATCCTGGCAAACGCGCGATGGCGGAAAAATTCGGGATGACGCATTTCGTCAACCCTGCCGAAACCGGCGCCGATAAAGTCGTGCAGGCGATCATCGACATTACCGGCGGCGGCGCCGATTATTCGTTCGACGCGACGGGCAATACGAGCGTGATGCGCCAAGCCCTTGAATGCTGCCATCGGGGCTGGGGCCAATCGATCATCATCGGCGTGGCGGAAGCCGGCCAGGAGATTTCAACGCGGCCATTTCAACTCGTGACCGGCCGGGTTTGGAAGGGCACGGCGTTCGGCGGCGCGCGCGGGCGCACGGATGTGCCGAAAATCGTCGATTGGTACATGGACGGCAAAATCAATATCGATGATCTCATTACGCACGTCATGCCGCTGGAGGAGATCAATCACGGATTTCACCTGATGCACGAAGGGGAAAGCATCCGCAGTGTCGTGACCTTCTAAATCTGGCCCTACCCCCTACATGGCCTAATGACCCGAAAACGGTTAGACTCGCCCCTTCATGCTCCTAGACGCTTTCGCCCGGCAGATTACGTATCTGCGTGTATCCGTGACGGACCGCTGCGATCTCCGCTGCGTCTATTGCATGGCGGAAGACCAGCATTTCTTGCCAAAAGCCGATGTGCTGAGCCTGGAGGAGCTTGACCGGCTGTGCAGTGCGTTCATCGCGCGCGGGGTGAAAAAGCTGCGGCTCACAGGCGGCGAACCGCTGGTGCGTAAGAATGTCATGTGGCTTGTGGAGCGGCTGTCTCGTCACCTGCAATCTGGCGCGCTCGAAGAATTGACGCTCACGACGAATGGCGTCGCCCTCGCCCAATATGCGCGGCCGCTGGCGAAAGCTGGCGTTAAGCGGATTAATGTTTCGCTCGACACACTCGATGCACACCGGTTCGAGAAAATTTCGAGGCGCAATAAATTGAGCGCTGTGCTCGATGGCATTTCGGCCGCTGCCGACGCAGGCATCAAAATCAAAATTAACACCGTCGCGCTGAAAAACGAAAACGCGGATGAAATTCCGTCGCTGATCCAGTGGGCGCATGCGCGCGGCCATGATCTCTGTCTAATCGAGGCAATGCCTGTCGGGGAAATCGGCGTCGATCGTACAGATCAATATGTTTCGCTCGCGGACGTACGGCGAGACCTTGAAAGTTTTTGGCGGCTCTCGGATTTAGCCGACAACACGGGCGGGCCCGCACGCTATGTACGCGTCGAAGAAACCGGCGGCCGCGTAGGCTTTATCACGCCGATGAGCCATAATTTCTGCGAGAGCTGCAATCGCGTGCGCGTAACCTGCACCGGCACTCTGTTTATGTGCCTCGGGCAGGATGACGCCGTCGATTTGCGCGGGCCTCTGCGCGCCGACGCGACCGATGATGCGCTCAACGCGGCGATTGATGAAGGATTGCGTCTCAAGCCCCTCGGGCATGATTTCGTGATCGAGCGGCAACGGCCAGCGGCCGTGGCGCGCTCCATGACGACGACGGGCGGCTGATGCGCGTACTGTTCTTTGGCCGTCTCGCCGATGTCGCGGGCAAGCGCGAGCGGCAAGCGCCTGCGTTGGAGACGATTGCGGCGTTGCGTGCGTGGATTGACGCGGAGGATGCTGTGCTCGGCGAAGCACTGCGCGGTAAAGGCGTTCGCATCGCGCTCAATAAGTCGATTGTGCACGATGAGAACGCTTCTCTTTCCGAAGGCGATGAGATCGCTTTCATGCCGCCTTTGAGCGGAGGTTAGGATGATCCGCGTTCAATCAGAGCCGCTCGATTCTGCACAATCACTGGCCGCCTTTCAGGCGCGCGCACATAACGCAGGCGCGCTTGCGAGTTTTACCGGCTTGGTGCGCGGCGGCGGCGTTTCAAAACTCGTGCTTGAGCATTATCCCGGCTTCACAGAGAGCGAGATCGCACGGATCGAGGGTGAAGCGCGAAAGCGCTTCGATCTTATCGATACGCTGATCATCCATCGTTTCGGCGCGTTGGCGCCGGGCGACGCGATCGTGCTGGTCGCGGCGCTATCCACGCATCGCCGCGCCGCTCTCGAAGCCGTCGACTTTCTGATGGATTATCTCAAAACCGAGGCGCCATTCTGGAAACGCGAAGAGCGTGCTGACGGATCGCACTGGATTGAGCCGCGCGCGGATGACCGCATTGCGCGCAGTGCATGGGAAGAAAGTTCGGAGTCCTAACATGAGCATCACCCTTCCCGCTCCCGGCGGGCGTATGAACGAAGCCTTGCCGTTCAAACAATTGCGCATCGCGATCATGACCGTTTCGGACACACGCGATGAGGAAAGCGATACGTCCGGCAAAGTGCTCGCGAGCCGCGTGGGTGCAGACGGCCATGTCGTCGCGGCGCGCGCGTGGGTGAAGGACGATAAGGGCGAGATTCAAAACCAAGCGCGCGCATGGATCGCCGATCCTACGGTTGACGTCATCGTTTCCACAGGCGGCACGGGCCTCACTGGGCGTGACGTGACGCCCGAAGCGCTGCGCCCATTGTTTGAAAAAGAAATCGACGGCTTCAACGTCGTTTGGCACATGGTGAGCTATCAAAGCGTCGGACTTTCAACGCTCCAGTCGCGCGCGTGCGCGGGCCTTGCGAACGCGACTTTGATTTTCGCTCTGCCCGGCTCAAACGGTGCATGCAAAGACGGATGGGATCAGATCATTCGTTGGCAGCTCGATAGCCGTCACATGCCGTGCAACATGGTCGAGCTTATGCCGCGCTTTAACGAGAAGTAAGATGGCGCAGAAGCTGACCCATCTCGACGAACACGGGCGCGCCCGCATGGTGGACGTATCGGACAAGGCCGTCACCGCGCGCGAAGCTGTCGCGACGGGGCGCGTGCGCATGAGCGCGGAAGCTTTGGCGCTGGCGATTTCCGGGGAAGGAAGGAAAGGCGATGTGCGCGCTACAGCAGAACTCGCCGGCGTGATGGCGGCAAAGCGTACGGCCGATCTTATCCCGTTGTGCCATCAATTGCCGCTTTCGAGCATCAAGGTTGACATCACCCCTGAATCCGACGCGCTTTCCGTTACTGCGCGTGTGAAAACCACATCGCAGACTGGCGTTGAGATGGAAGCGCTGACTGCGGCGAGCGTCGCGTGCCTCACGATTTACGACATGCTCAAAGCCGTCGATCGTACGATGGTGATCGAAAATATCACGCTACTCGAAAAGCGCGGCGGCGCTTCGGGAGATTATTTGCGTGGCTGACACGCTGATCAACGGCGCAGTCGAAGATGCGCGCGGGCGCATGCTGTCGAGCATATCCGGCAGCGCGCGAACAGAACGCGCGCCTCTCAATGAAGCGCACGGGCGCATACTTGCGTCAGACATCATTGCGTCGCGCGATCAGCCGCCGTTCGCCGCGTCCGCCATGGATGGCTACGCGCTTGCTTCCGCAGATACGCCAGGACGTCTCGTTGTGATCGGAGAAGCGAGCGCTGGCTCCGCCTTGCCGCGCGCGCTGATCACAGGCGAAGCGGCGCGCATTTTTACAGGGGCGCCTGTGCCTGACGGCGCCGATAGCGTTGCGATTCAAGAAGACGTGACGCGTGAAGGCGATTCCGCAGCGATCCCTGAAACGCCATATGGGCAGAATATCCGGCCACGCGGTTTGGATTTCAGGGCTGGTGACTTGCTGTTGCGTGCTGGAACGCGGCTTGACGGGATCGCGCTTTCGCTCGCTGCCGCGGCTGGTGGCGGCGATGTCGCGGTGCGTGCGCGGCCACGCATTGCGCTGATGAGCACGGGCGATGAAATCGTGCAGCCTGGCGTCCAGCCTGGCCCTTATCAAATTTTCGATTCCGTGAGCTTTGGGCTTGCTGCGCTTGTCGAAGCTTGGGGCGGGATCGCAACGCGGCTCGAAGCGCGCGACGACAAGGTCGAAGAGATCACACGCGCGAGCCGCGATGCGCTCGAGACGCACGACCTCATCGTGACGATCGGCGGCGCTTCTGTCGGCGATTATGATCTTGTGAAGCCCGCACTAAAGGCGATCGGCCTTCAGATGTCGGTCGAGAAAGTGAATATGCGCCCTGGCAAGCCGGTGTGGTTTGGCAAAACGGATTTCGGTTTTGTGCTTGGCCTTCCCGGCAACCCCGCTTCCGCGCTGGTGTGCGCGCATTTGTTTTTGAAGCCGATCATCGCAGGAATGATGGGCGTAGATGCCGGCGTCGCGTTTGAGAAGGCGCGGCTTGCTATTGATTTACCCGCGAACGGTCCGCGCGAGCATTTTTTACGCTCTCACCTTTCGACGGATGACGAGGGCCGCCGTTTGGTGACGCCGTTCGAGCAGCAGGATTCTTCGCTGCTTTCGATCTTTCGTGATGCGAATGCGCTTGTTCGTATGCGCGCGAAAGCGGGCGCAATGCGTGCTGGCGATTTAGCCGATGTGTTGCTGCTCGCCCGATAGCAAACGGCCCCAGCTTTCGCCGGGGCCGTGCGTTTCGCTTTAGTAGCGGTAGTGATCCGGCTTAAACGGCCCTGCTTGCGGCACGCTGATATAATCGGCCTGCTCTTTCGAAAGCGTCGTCAGCTTCGCGCCAAGCTTTTGGAGGTGGAGCATCGCTACTTTTTCATCGAGGTGCTTCGGGAGCGTATAGACTTGCTTGTCGTATTTCGCGCCGTTGGTCCAAAGCTCAATTTGGGCAAGCGTTTGGTTGGTGAAGCTGGCGCTCATCACGAAGCTCGGATGGCCCGTCGCGTTGCCGAGATTCACGAGGCGGCCTTCAGACAGAACGATGATGCGTTTTCCATCCGGAAATTCGACGTGGTGAACTTGCGGTTTGATCTCATCCCATTTGAAGTTCTTGAGACCGGCGATCTGAATTTCGCTATCGAAGTGACCGATATTGCAGACGATGGCGTTGAATTTCATCTTCCGCATATGATCGACGGTGATGACATCCTTATTGCCTGTCGCCGTCACGAAAATATCCGCGGTCGGCGCGACATCATCCATCGTGACGACTTCATAGCCTTCCATCGCGGCCTGCAGCGCGCAGATCGGATCGACTTCAGTGACGAGCACGCGCGCGCCGCCATTGCGCAGCGAGGCGGCCGAGCCTTTACCGACATCGCCGTAACCGCAGACGACCGCGACCTTGCCGGCAAGCATGACGTCCGTGCCGCGGCGGATCGCATCGACGAGCGATTCACGGCAGCCGTAGAGATTGTCGAATTTCGACTTGGTGACGCTGTCGTTCACGTTGATCGCGGGGAATGGCAATTCGCCTTTCGCGGCCATTTGATAAAGGCGATGGACGCCCGTCGTCGTTTCTTCCGACACGCCCTTGATCGCGTCGCGGATCGCAGAATAGAAGCCAGGCTTTTCCTTCAGATAGCGGTTCATCACCGCAAACAGAGCTTCTTCTTCTTCGTTTGTGGGCTTGGAAATAACGGACGGATCTTTCTCCGCTTTCGGGCCGAGGACGCACAGCAAAGTTGCGTCGCCGCCATCGTCCAAGATCATGTTCGGATAGCCGCCATCGGCCCACTCGAAAATCTTGTGCGTGTATTCCCAATATTCGAGCAAGTTTTCGCCCTTCACCGCGAAGACCGGCGTGCCAGCCGCGGCGATCGCGGCGGCGGCGTGATCCTGCGTCGAGAAGATGTTGCACGAGGCCCAGCGCACATCAGCGCCGAGCGCTTTCAGCGTTTCGATCAGCACGCCGGTTTGGATCGTCATGTGCAGCGAGCCCGCGATGCGCGCGCCTTTCAGCGGCTGCGCTTTCGCAAATTCGGCGCGCGTGGCCATAAGGCCCGGCATTTCGGTTTCAGCGATATCAAGTTCCTTACGGCCAAAATCCGCAAGCCCGATATCTGCAACGATGTAATCTTTAGATGCGCTCATCGCGCGCCTCCTCACTTGAGAAAAGAAAGCTCGCGAGCGCCGTTGAACAATCAACCGCGTCAAGCCTGGCGGCCCTATGTTCTCAAAAGAGATGGGCCGTCGCAGCGCTCCTTGACGCGACGCACGCTTTACCAGCCTGCGCGGAACCGCTCAAGCCAAGCGCTTCAGTTCGCTCACAAGGTCCGTTTTTTCCCAGCTAAATCCGCCGTCCGCATCCGGCGTGCGGCCAAAGTGACCGTAGGCGGCCGTGCGCGCATAGACCGGCCTATTGAGCCCGAGATGTTCACGGATCGCGCGCGGCGTCGCCCCGCCGATCATTTCCGGCAGCGCCTTCTCCAGCTTCGCCGGATCGATATTTCCGCCGCCGTGAAGATCGACATAGAAACTCAGCGGCTTGGACACGCCGATCGCATAGCCGATCTGGATCGTGCATTTTTCGGCAAGGCCAGCAGCGACGACATTCTTCGCGAGATAGCGGCACGCATACGCGGCG
>JBEVOS010000263.1:0-5961 GCA_040507435.1 Caulobacterales bacterium
GTTCAACGACGTTCTTCGAAAGCCCATAGGAATTGCGGCTGCCCGAAGCCGCCATCGAGGAAATATTCACGATGCGCCCGAAGCCGCCTTCTTTCATGTACGGAAGTGCGGCTTGATAGCAGAGGAGCGTGCCATCGACATTGATCGCCCACGCCATGCGCCACAGATCATCAGGAATATCAACGAGGCCGTAATCCTGAATCTTACGCCAGATCCCGGCATTGTTGATCAGGATGTCGATACGACCGAACTCTTCTTTCGTGCGCGCCATCAGCGCTTCGACGCTCGCACGATTGGTGATGTCAGCTGAAACCGCAATGGAACGGCCGCCGCCATTTTGCGCGTTTGCATCGGCGAGCGCGGAATCCATACCTTGAAGGTCAGCCAGCACGACATTTGCGCCATCCTGCGCAAAGAATTTTGCGTAATCGCGCCCGAGCCCGCGCGCCGCGCCGGTAACAATAACGACCTTTCCTTCGAACGCTTTCACCCTGACCCTCCCGGGATATTCTTCGTCGTGAATCTCAGCCGCCTCATAGACCGTTTAGTCTGAGCAGACGCTCACACACTGATTACAGATGGCGCTGGCGATGGCAATCCCGTCGTCTCGCTACGGTGCCGGCGCGGCAAGCGAACGCGAACCAATCCAAGAAGCTGCGCGCGTATGACCGCGGAACTGCTACACCATATTCGAGGGCTTCGTCCGCCCTCCAGAGCACGACAGATATCCGCCCGCATCGCGTCAGGGCGGCCGCGTGTGGCGTGAATACGTCGGGATGCAGATCGATAAACACGCCCTTTTGGAGAATGGCGCGCGCTTGCCCCCCGTGAATCCGCATGAGCACATAGGCGCCGCTCTGATCTGCGATGCGCGCACCAGCGGCTGTCGCAGCAAGTTGAGCTCCGAACATGGGATCAGCGCCATCCGAAACGGCGAAATACGTGCATGGTCCCGTTGAAATCAGCGTGAAAGTTTCGCCACGCGTCATGCGGCCCGGCGCAGGCAAAGGCGCGCCGAGCGATATGTCATCCGGGCGCACGTGAAGCGAGGCGATGGCCGCTCCTCGTGTTTCCGCACAAATCTCTGACGCGTCACCGGTAGGCGAATAGCTCGGCGCGACAGGCAGAAGCGGGGACAGCGGCTCAACCACGTACACGCTCCCCGGTTGGATCGACAAATACAGGCGCGCAAAGCTCAACTTCGCCATTCCCGCCGCGCACCGGATCGTAAAATCGTAAGCGCTCGCCAAGCCGGTTCGGACCGTTGCGCACGAGCGCGAGCGCTATCCAATGCGAGAGGCTTGGCGAGAACGCGACTGAAGTGACGTAGCCGTCATCGACAGAAGCGGAAGGCGCCGCGCCAATCGGCAAAAGGTGCGCGCCAGATGTAAGGCGCATCTGCGGATCGACAGGCCTAAGCCCCACAAGTCTAAGCCGCATTGGATCGGTCAACGCTGCACGTTCCGCCATCACGCGTCCGATATAATCGCGCTTCAGTGAAAGCAGCCGCCCAAACCCGAGATCGTGCGCAGTCGTCTGCCCGCTGAATTCGTTTCCGGCGGCGTGGCCTTTTTCAATACGCAATACGCCAAGAGCTTCGGTGCCGTAGGGCGTTACACCAAACTCCGCGCCGCATTCGAACAGCGCGCGCATCAATGCGTCGCCATAATGGGCGGGCGCCGCGATCTCGTAAGCAAGCTCGCCGGAAAAAGACAACCGATAAAGTCGAAGGGGGATGCCACGCCATTGCGTCATCAACGCAGACATATGTGGAAATACAGCGTTCGAAATATTCAGCGTCGGCAAAAGGCGCTGCAGAAGTGCGCGTGATTTTGGCCCCGCAACGGAATACTGCGCCCATTGCTCGGTTGCGGAGGCCGTTGAAACATCGAGGTCAGGCCGTAGAACCTGCCTGCAGAAATCCAAATGTTGCATCACGCGTGCGGCGTTCGCGGTTGTTGTCGTAATAAAGAAATGCTGATCGGAAAAACGAGCAACCGAGCCGTCATCGAGCGCAAACCCGTCCTCACGCAGCATCAAACCATAGCGCACACGCCCGGGCTGTAGGTTCGACATACGGTTGACGTAAACAAAATCAAGCAACGCGCCGGCGTCAGGTCCTTGCACCTCGATTTTTCCAAGCGTGGAGACATCGCATATGCCGACAGCGCTCCGTACAGCGCTAGCTTCCCGAGTGACCGATTGCAGCCAGTCGCTCTCGCCTTCAATCGGATACCATTGCGCCCGCTTCCACTCGCCGGCATCGACGAACACCGCGCCGCGTTCTTCGGCCCATTCGTGGCTCGGCGTGAAGCGGGTGGGGCGGAAATGCTCGTCGCGATGCATGCCCGCGAACGCGCCAATCGCAACGGGCGCGTAGGGTGGGCGGGCCAAAATCGTCCCAGCCTCGGCGATGTCTTTGCCGGATGCTTCCGCGAGTAGTGCGAAGCCATTCACATTCGAGGTTTTTCCTTGATCCACCCCCATGCCCAGCGTCGTGTAGCGTTTAAGGTGCTCAACACTTGTGAAGCCCTCGCGCGCGGCGAGGCTGATGTCGAAATCCGTCACATCGTTTTGCAAATCGACGAACGCTTTTGAGTTTGAGTCTTTCACGCGCCAAAGCGGAGTAACGGAGACATTCTCCTGATCAGCGGTGAAAATGACGGGCGGCGTGTTCGTTTTTCCAAGCGCCTCGGCGGCCAAATTTGCTGCATTGGCGCCGTCCATCAACGCATTCGTAAGCGAAAAATGTCCTGCCGCCGCGCCGATCGGCGAAACATGTGCCGCATCAGACGGCAAAACAAAACTATGAATCGCGTCGCTCCAAATCGGGCGGGCGCCAAGATGGCAGCCGATCCCGATCGCAGGGTTCCAGCCGCCTGATACGGCGATAATGTCGGTGCGTAACACGTGCCGCGAGCCGCTTCGATCGACGATATCGATAGCTCGAACGCGTTTTTTCCCGCGAACGCCAGCGATATGCGCACCTGAGAACAATTTTGCGCCCATAGCGTCGCAAAGCGCTGCACGGTCGAACGATGCGTCCATACGTGGATCAATCACGGCAACGATACGCGCGCCGGAGTTCGCGATGTTCTGCGCGGCGCGCCAGCCGCTATCGGTCGTTGTGAACACGGTGATCGCATCGCCAGCGCGCGCCGCGAAACGGGAAGCATAAGTTTCGACGGCGGACGCTAGCATCACGCCTGGCGCGTCATTGCCGCCAAACACGATTGGCCGCTCATGCGCGCCAGTCGCAAGCACGGTTCTCTTGGCGACGATACGCCATAGCCGTTGCTGTGCATATCCATCTTCAATGCGCTCAAGCGCTGCGAACGCGCCATGATCGTAAGCGGCGAACAAAGTCGTATCACGCAAGATCGTAACGCTTGGGAGCGATGCGAGCTCCGCCTCGATACGTTCGAGCCAAGTCGCGCTTGCGGCGCCATCGATCACATGATTTTCAGATAGCAATCGCCCCCCAAGCGCGCGGTCTTGCTCAATAAGTAGAACGCGCAGTCCCGCACGCGCCGCTGCCAATGCACATGCAAGCCCAGCTGGACCGGCGCCGATCACCAGCAAATCGCAAAAGACATGTGCTGAATCGTAACACCGCTCGTCTGGCTGCGCGTTCAGCTTGCCAAGGCCCGCGGCGCGCCGGATGAGCGGCTCATAAAGGCGCTCCCAAAGAGCGCCCGGCCACATAAAGGTCTTGTAGTAAAAACCCGCAGCAAAAAATGGCGCAAACCAGCCGTTGATGGCCATCAAATCGAGATCAAGGCTCGGCCAATTGTTTTGACTGCGTGCGGTGAGCCCATTGCGTAGCCACGTCGTCGTCGCAAGCGCATTGGGTTCCTCGTGCTCGCCATGAGCAAGCGTGATGAGCGCGCTAGGTTCTTCAGGCCCTGCGGAAAGAATACCGCGCGGCCGATGATACTTGAACGAGCGCGCAACGAAATGCTTGCCGTTTGCAATGAGCGCCGAAGCAAGCGTATCGCCCGCAAAGCCTTCGTAATCCACGCCGTCGAATGAAAAGCGCAGCGGCTTCGTGCGATCGATGGCGCCGCCGGAGGGAAGCCGAAATTCGCTCATTCGCCGCGTTCGCCTGCAAACCGCGCCGAAAATATAGCATGCGTGCGTGTATCCCTGGTCACGATCAGCCAGGCGCGGCAGCCTTGGGTGTGGTGCCAATACTCTTGGATGTGTCCCGCTGGATTATCGCGCAAGTAAACATAATCCGCGAAAGCGGCTTGACCGGAATCAAGGTCTGGCCGTGACGGCGCTGCATCGCCTCTGTAGGCGAATTCCTGCGCGTCTCGCGCGCCGCAATGGGGGCAGGGAATACGCATGATCTAATGCAAATTCGGTTGAGCGCCTTGGCCTTTTTCGTCGATTACATAACCGTGCGCAAACCGGTCGAGCCGATAAGCTTTAGCGGCTTCATGTGGTTCATTGCGCGCGATGAGATGCGCGAAACATAGTCCTGCGCCCGGCGTGCCTTTGAACCCGCCATAGCACCAGCCGGTATTGAGATAGAGCCCATCGATCGGCGTGCGATCGATAATAGGCGATCCGTCCATGCTCATGTCCATGATTCCGCCCCAGGAGCGCAGCAGCCGCGCTTTGCCAATCATGGGCATAAGCGCCATGCCGCCTTCGCACACATCCTCGACAACCGGCAGATTTCCACGCTGTGCATATGAATTGTACCCGTCGATATCGCCGCCAAATACGAGCCCGCCTTTGTCGGATTGGCTGATATAAAAATGCCCGGCGCCAAACGTGACAACGCCCGGAATAAGCGGTTTGAGACCTTCGCTCACGAACGCTTGCAGCACGTGGCTTTCGATAGGCAACCGCAGTCCAGCATAGGAAGCGACGCGCGATGTCGCGCCCGCGACACTCAATCCTATTTTCTTTCCGCTGATCACGCCGCGCGTCGTCTCAACGCCGATCATTGCGCCATTTGCGTTGCGCATAAAGCCAGTGACTTCGCAATTCTGAATGATGTCGACGCCAAGATCGGAGGCTGCGCGCGCATAGCCCCAAACAACCGCGTCATGGCGCGCCGTCCCGCCACGACGCTGCAAAAGTCCGCCGCGAATAGGAAACCGCGCATGATCAAAGTTGAGAAACGGCGCCATGCGCCGCACGCCGTCAGCATCCAGCAATTCCGCATCTACACCATGCAGCCGCATCGCGTTGCCGCGCCGCGCATACGCATCGCGCTGCGCATCCGAATGATAGAGGTTTAGCACGCCGCGCTGGCTGACCATCGTATTGTAGTTGAGATCCCGCTCTTGCCGCTCCCACAATTTCATCGAGAGTTCATAGAATGGGATATTCCCGTCGAGCAGATAGTTTGAACGAATGATGGTGGTGTTTCGGCCTGCGTTTCCGCCGCCAATCCACCCTTTCTCCAGCACTGCGATATTGCGCACGCCGTATTGCTTCGCGAGATAATACGCGGTCGCAAGGCCATGTCCGCCCCCGCCAACGATGATCACATCGTAAGCAGGCTTTGGCGCAGCGTCGCGCCAGTGGGGCGTCCATCCACGATGCCCGGTAAGAGCCTCGCGCGCCAAGCGGAAAATCGAAAAGCGCATTAGCAGTCGAGCGTCGTATCGCGCTCCCATTGCGTCAGGTGACGCGCGTAAGTGTCCCAATCATCGCGCTTGAGCTTGAGATAGGCCGGCACAAGTTCGCCGAGTGCGCCACCGAGCACGGCCGAACCCTCTAGCGCGCGCAATGCATCGAGCAGATTGAGCGGCAGTTTCCGCACGCCCTCAAGCGTATGGCCGTGCGTGTACATGTTGATGTCGAGCCGTGCGCCGGGATCGCGCTTATTATTGATTCCATCGAGCCCCGCCGCGAGAATGACCGCTTGCAGCAAATACGGATTGGCTGCGCCATCCGCGAGCCGCAACTCAAAACGATTTGGCTCCGGAATAAGATCGGAAG
>JBEVOS010000268.1:0-3660 GCA_040507435.1 Caulobacterales bacterium
GTGCGCGTGATTGTGATCGCACTCCGCGCCGCATTTGCGCGGGCCCATGCCGGCGTCGAGCAGCATGACGCGATCGCCGGTGCGCACCAGAAATGCGCCGAGCGAAGCGACCATCGCGCCGCTGCGCGTGATGTAATCTTTATGGTCCTCGTAATTGTGGCGATTGGCGATATCGAACAGCCGCGTTTCCGTGGCGTTGAACACCATGTGGCCGTCGCTGACCGGCAGAATTTCCATATCGCCTATGCGCATCGCGTGTCCCCGTTATTTTGAAAAAGAGTAGTATGATTATTCGCTGCGGCGCAAGCGGCTTTAGGACTTCGGAAAGCAGCGCGCTTTAGCCCGTGCTGCATGAGTTTCGTTGCGCTTCCGGCCGATCAGGCAAAGCCCGCACGCGCCATTGCGCCTGCCGGGCATTGGGAGCGGGTGGGCGCCGCGGTCTGCCTTGCGCAATGTTCGGAGCCGTTCTTCGCAGCGCTCGCGCAATCGCAGGGGCTGACGGAGGTTCCCGGTTACGCACGGATCGCATGGGCGCCTGTCGCGCTGTTTTTGATTTGGGCGATGCGGCGCGATTGGCCCGCGTTCGGCGGCGCGCTGTCGCGCACGCCCGTTCTGCTCACGCTGTTCGGGCTCGCGCTCATTTCCACGATGTGGTCGATCGATCCCGGCGCGAGTTTCCGGCGCGCGACGTGGCTCATGCTGACGATGAGCTTCGGCTTTTATCTCGCGGGGCGTTATCGCTGGCGCGATCTTCTGGAAATCGCGGCGACGTCTTGGATTTTTCTGATCGTTGGATCGGCGGTGATTGCGATTGCGGCGCCGGCGATTGGCGTGATGGCTGTGGAGCATCCCGGTGCTTGGAGCGGATTGTGGACGCATAAGAATACACTGGGCGGATTCATGGCGCTGGGCGTTGCGATCGGATGCGCGGCGTTTCTTGCGACACAGAAGAAAATTTGGCTCGGCGTCGCGTTCGCATCTTTCCTGCTCGTGCTGATGTCGACATCGAAAACCGCATTGCTCGCGTCATTCCTGCAAATCGCGGTGATGATGTTCAGTATGATTGCACGGCGCGGGCCGATGCATGCGCTGATCGTGATGACGCTTGCGGCGGCGGGCGCGATCATTGGCGCTACGCTGATGCTAACGGCGCCGGAATTGATCGTCACGGCGATCGGGCGTGACCTTACATTCACTGGCCGCACGGATATTTGGGGCGCTGTCGAGCACGCGCTCGAAGCGCGGCCCTGGTTCGGCTACGGCTATTCGGTGTTTTGGCTCGACGATGCCGGCCCTGCTTATGCGGTGCGAACTGCGGTGAATTGGGAGGTTCCGAGCGCGCATAACGGCTGGCTTGAGCTGGCGCTCAGCATCGGGTGGATCGGCGTTGCGCTGTTCGTGGTGCAATTGATTGCAACGACGCTGCGTGCGCTCGGGGCGCTTGCGCGTTCGCCTGCTGGCATTTGGGCGCCAGCGTTTCTTGCGGCGTTCGCGCTCTACACGATGAGCGAAAGCCATATTCTCGAGGCGAATAATTTGTTCTGGACGCTTTATGTGTGCGCAGCGGCGCGGCTGGCGCTCGACGCGCGCGAAAGCGATAAATCCGCATGAGCGCGCCGATTCTTATCTTGGGCATCGATCCCGGTTTGCAGAAATGCGGCTGGGGCGTCATCGCGAGCGAAGGCTCGCGGCTCTCTTATGTGGCGCATGGCGTGATCAAACCGCGCACGGATTTATCGCTGGCGGAACGATTGGCGATTTTGCTGACAGAGCTTGCGGCGGTGATCGATGTGCAGCGCCCGCATGAAGCGGCAGTGGAAGAAACATTCGTCAATTCCAATGCGCGCGCCGCGCTCGCGCTTGGGCAGGCGCGCGGCGTGACGTTAGCGGGCTGCGCGCGCGCGCTGTTGCCAGTTGCGGAATATTCGCCGGCCACGATCAAGAAAGCGCTCGTCGGCACCGGCAGCGCGGATAAGGATCAAGTCTCGTTCATGGTGCGGCGCTTATTGCCGAGCGCGGGCGCGGTGACGGCGGATGCAGCGGATGCGCTGGCGGCTGCGCTGTGCCACGCGGCGCATGGCAGCTTTCGGCGGAAGACGGCGGGTTAGTTATTCGTGTTCCCTCTCCCCCGATCGGGGGAGGGGGAACGTCAGTACCACGCTCCCGCCATGATAGGCTCCCTGAAAGGCATTGCCGAAGCACTGGCCGATGAAATGCAACGTCGTATTCGGCGGTGGCCCAAAGCTAACAAGTCATTCCCCGCCCAATCTGCGTGCGCGCGCCGTGATCCGCACAGCGAAACCGATCAATGCGACGCCGAGCGGAACATGCACCCATAGGAGGTTGGCGCCCTTCGCGTTCAATGCGCCGATCGCAGCCTGAAGCAAGAGCACCACCGCCAGCGACAACAGAGCGAGACCGAGTTTCAGTCCGTGCGGGATGCGACGAAGGGTGATGACGCAGACGAGGCCCGAACTTATTGTCGATGCGATCAGTATGGCAGCCGTTGCCGAATGCGCCGCGCGCGCCCAGCCGGCGCCCGACAACATCGCGCCGGCGAACACCGCTTCGATGAAGATGGCCGCCACGAGCAACGTTGTGATGACGCCCCACATGTGGCGGAGGTTGCGACCTGGCTCGTTCGAGTCAGTTGGTAGGTCTGAGCCGGCAGCCACGCTATTCGTGTTCATCTTTCTTCCCCTCGATCCCGGCGCCATTAGCGCCTTCGATCAATACCTGCGTCTCATCGCGCTAGGCTGAAGGCGGCTGGCTGAAAGAGTTCGACGAAATTGCCGGAAGGATCCGTGAGCAGGATCTGCTTGCCGCCCGGTCCTTCGAGAATGTCATTGCGAAACACTGCGCCGGCTTCGCGCAGGCGCGCGACTTCAGTCTCGATGTTCTCGACGATGAGATGAATGCGGTTCCAGCCGCCAGGTCCGGGTTTTTCGCCATCTGGCAGCGGCCGCCCGGCAGAGCTCAACGGTCCACTGAGCAGCAAGCGCAATTTGCCGCGTGCGACATCTGCAAATGCGGAACCGAAATTCGTCAGAACTTCGAAGCCCAGGACCTTCGTATAAAAAGTGACCGCCTTCTCAACGTCGTCCACGATGTAGCGGACGCTCACCATGTCATTGAAGTCGGTCATGGGCTTCTCCTTTGCACTTGAGCCGTTCGATCGCTGAGCACGGCGAGCAGGAAGTCGATGCGCGTCGCCAACTCAGCGGCCGTTTGTTGAAACAGCGGATAGGTGATTTCGTCGGCATCGCTCGTTGCAGGATTGGCGATGCTCCAGTGGATGACCTCTGGTTGCCCGGGAAATTCGGGGCAAACTTCGCGCACCCGATCACACAGGCTGATCACCCAGTCGAAACGCTCGCCGGCGACCACGTCCAAGTGTTTGGAGGTGCGATGCGCCAAATCGAGGCCGTAGTCTTCGCGCATCACCCGCACCGCATTGGGATGCAGAGGCTTGGGTTGGCTGCCGGCGCTATACGCCTCGATGGTTCCGCACGACCGAGCTCCGACCAACGCCTCGGCCATCTGAGACCGCGCGCTGTTGCCGGTGCACAGGAACAACACCCGTGCCGTGCCTTTTGCGGCGTCATTTTGTGATGGCCGGGAAAGGCGAAGGCCTGGGTGAAGCGCGCCGCCGGCGGCCGA
>JBEVOS010000328.1:0-4210 GCA_040507435.1 Caulobacterales bacterium
ATATTTGTATGCCATTAATTGGTCGGCTTCGATCAAACGACGGAACGGCTCAAGCACCAATTCCTCACCCTCGCGCATATAGTCGAAAATCTCCGGCCGGAACACGAAATAGCCGCCATTGATCCAGATGTCCGCATCATCGGACGCAATGAATTGCTTAACGCGTCCCTCCGGCGAAATATCCGCCAGGTGAAACGTCAGCATTGGGTGAACGGCGAGAAAGCAGGCTACTTTCCCACTCGCTTTGAACTTTTCAATCACATCATCGAGTGGAACATCGGAAAGGCCGTCGCTATAGTTAGCGAGGAACATTTCCTCATTCTGCACGTGTTCTTTAACCGCCCAAAGGCGCTCGCCGATATTACGCCACGTGCCGGTGTCGATCAGCGTAACGCGCCAATCTTCCTTCTGCTCACCAAGCATCTCGACGTTCGAGCCATGGCCGGACACAACGAGATCAGAGAAAACCTGCGGCTTATAGTTCAGAAAAAACTCTTTGACGGTGTTGGCTTTGTAGCCGAGGCACAGCACGAAATCCCGGTGGCCGTGCCGGCTGTAAAAGTCCAAGATGTGCCAAAGTATCGGCTGGGCGCCGATAGGAATCATCGGCTTCGGAATAGCTTCCGAATACTCCCGAATGCGCGTCCCCAACCCGCCGCAAAACAGCACAACCTTCATCGATGCCCCACCGCCAGATTTGGACTCGCCTATCGAACGAAACTCAAATTCCAGTTCGCGTCTTTTACTAAGCGGCCTAGCACACCGCACGTCAAAGAGGACGCAATGTTTGCGCCAGCCTTAAGCGTCGGAACCCTAGTCGATTTTTAGCTTTGCACCCCCGCGGGCCCAAGACATTGCTCCAAAACCGCGTCAAATTGGGCGTCAAAGGTCTAAAAATGCGACGTTTACCTTAACTGCGCATCGCCAGATGGCGCATGTTAGGTCGCCCCGCTAACACCGCCTTTCCGCTACGCAGTTTAGCTTGAATTGCGTTCCTGCTCCGAGATATGCGTGAAGCATGGGTCTTGCATTTCGGCGCGCGGGGCAAGAACCGCCCGCCTGGAGAGCAGTTCGTGAAATTCACCGAAACCAAGCTTAAGGGCGCGTTTGTCATCGACTTGGCGCGCATTGAGGATTCACGAGGCTTTTTCGCCCGCGCTTTCTGCCAAAATGAGTTCAAGGAGCATGGCCTTAAGCCTGTCATCGCTCAGGCAAACATCGCCTCCAACAAAAAGAAGGGCACGCTGCGCGGCATGCATTTTCAGTTTCCGCCCGCCGCCGAAACCAAGCTCGTCCGTTGCACACGTGGCGCGATCCTAGACATCATCGTCGATCTGCGTCCGGAAAGTCCGACCTACCTGCAGCATATCGCGGTTGAACTGAGCGCTGACAATCAGACAGCGCTTTACGTCCCCGAGCGATTTGCGCACGGCTACCAAGCGCTCGAAGACAACACGGACACCTCATATCAAGTGGGAGAGTTTTATTCTCCTGCCAACGAAAGCGGATTGATGTATAATGACCCGCGCCTCGGTCTCGAATGGCCATTGCCGATCAGCGTCATCTCCGAAAAAGATCAAAAGTTCGCCTCGTTCGACGCGGTGGAGGAAACGATCAAACAACGCATGAGCCTGAAAACCGCCTAATTCTATTTAAGGAAATCGTCGTGATCATCGTCGATACAGCACTCAAGCAGCGCCAAGCCAGCGGAAAGCCTCTGCGCGTCGGCATCGTCGGCGCCGGTTTCATGGCGCAGGGTCTCGTAAATCAAATCACACACAGCGTACCGGGCATGGTCGTCGCTGCGGTCTCAAACCGGCGCCCTGAGCGGGCTCTAGATGTTTTGCGCTATGCTGGATTTGATGACGCTGCACTAAGCGATACGCAATCACAGCTTGACGCCAAAATCCTTTCCGGAAAACCGGCAGCTGCCGAAGATGGCATGCTGCTGGCGCGTTCTCCGCATATCGACATCCTCTGCGACACGACTGGATCAGTCGAGTTTGGCGCGCGTATCGTTTTGGAAGCCTTCAAGCACGGCAAGGATGTCGTGCTGATGAATGCGGAAATTGACGCTACACTCGGGCCAATCTTGCGCGTATACGCAAAGAAATATGGAGTCATCCTATCGGCGTGTGACGGCGATGAGCCCGGCGTCCAAATGAATCTTGTGCGCTGGGTTCAGGGACTAGGTTTGACGCCCCGTCTCGTTGGAAACATCAAGGGTCTGCAAGATCCCTATCGCAATCCCACAACGCAGCAAGGCTGGGCCGAGCGCTGGGGCCAGAACGCGGCTATGGTGACGAGTTTTGCTGATGGCACCAAAATTAGCTGCGAACAGGCAATCGTAGCGAATGCGACGGGCTTTAAAGTGTTTCAGCGTGGCATGTCCCGGGGCCGCGAATATACCGGCGATGTTCTAAAGGCGGGCGAACTCTACGATGTGGAGCAATTACGCGAAATGGGCGGCGCCATCGACTATCTGGTCGGCACCCCGCTCACCAAAGTATTTGTCCTCGCGGAACATAACGATCCGAAGCAGCAACATTATTTGAACCTCTACACAATGGGGCCCGGGCCGCTCTACTCGTTCTTCACACCATATCATCTCGTGCATTTCGAAACGCCAATGTCGATCGCGCGTGTAGCCCTTCTGCGCGATGAGCTGGCGCCGCCCATCGGCGGTCCCGTCGTTGAAGTTTGCGCTGTCGCCAAACGCGACCTCAAAGCTGGCGAAACGCTCGACGATTACGGCATGTACATGACCTACGGCGAGGCGGTGAATTCTGATGAAATGAGCCGCAAGCAATATTTACCGGAAGGACTTGTCCTTGGCTGCAAGCTGAAGCGCGACATAGCGAAAGACCAAGTGCTGACCTACGCTGATGTTGAACTGCCTGCAGGCAGATTATCGGATCGGCTCCGCGCCGAGCAATATAAGCACTTTTTCGGGCATACTTGGCTCGAAAAATTGTTGATGACCCCCGCTTAGGAATGCGGGAGCCTGACGCGTCATGACTGCACCACGTGTTGCGATCGTAACGCCGGTCTACAACGGCGAGAATTTTCTGGCGGAAACGATGGCTTGCGTGCAGGCCATCGATTATCCGAATCTCGTCCATGTCGTCTTGGACAATTGCAGCACGGATTCAACTGCAAGCATCATCGCCAGCTTTACTGGGCAACGCCATCCGCTGGTTATCGCCCGGAATGAAACGACTGTGCCGATGGCGGCGAACTGGAATGCCGCACTAACACACGTTCCAGCAGACGCCGATTACTTCTGGCTTCTGTGTCACGATGACAAATTGAGCCCCGACTCGATCGCAAAATTGGTGGCTGTCGCCGAAAGCGATCCGGAAGTGATGATCGTCGGCTGCCAGTGGCGCACCGAACGACTTTTTGGCGACGAGCTTCCTAAAGACCAATCTGTCTTCGATGGCAAAGAGGTCATGCGAACCTATTTCCGGCGCAGCCATGCAGCCCTCTCTACAATGAACGCGCTCGGGCGGCGCTCTCTCCTCGTCGACGGCAAAGATTATTACGATTCGACGATCTGCATGTTCGATGCAGACGCGCTGCTGCGCGCGTGCCTGTCAGGTAAATACGGGTTCGTCCATGAAGAACTCGCGTTCTGGCGCATGCATGATCAGAGCACGACAGCGACGATCTCTGAACGTATGCAGCTCTTCCAAACAGACTGGCTGTTGCTGCTCGATCGGTACGGCTCGTACGTTATGGGATTCCGTGAATACCTCGATGCGCGCCGCCGCTTCCGTCACTCATATTTGCGCCGTTTGCTGCTGCAATGCGTACGTACACGCGACTTCTCTTTATTGCGCTGGCACATGCGAGAACTCAAATCCCGCGATGATGAAGTCAGCATCATAGATATTTTCGCCGCCTTCGCAGATTGGGCGGGCCTCCTGGTGACAGGCAGAAAAAGCCGAGTCGCCGCACCCTTACGCCATATGGTTTCACCTCATGGCGCAGGCGTTACGAGTAGACCGCTATCTTACTAGGCGGATTGTTGTGGCGCGCGCTGAAACAACGTACGCGCCATATCGATATAAAACTGCTTCTGCCCCAGAACGAAAAGCAACACCCAGAGATACACTGCGGCCATAACGAAGCCGCCAACAGCTAAGTGAAGTATGGGCAAATGCAAACCGCCCAAGAAACGCAGCGCCAGTAAGCCCGCGCCGGCGCA
>JBEVOS010000008.1:0-4759 GCA_040507435.1 Caulobacterales bacterium
AAAAGATGGCGTGCGCGTCCCGCACTACAATCTCGTGCAGCGGCTTACGCGACTCGGCGCTTGGCGGGGCGCACAGGCTTCATACAACGCGACGGGATGCCGACGCGCTAGCGCTGTCATCGTACAAAAACCGAATGGCGGTGACGTGATCGGCGCCGCGCGCTCAAATCATCAAATCGCACATCGGTAGGCGCTACGGCGTCGCAGGCGGAGGCGCGCTCGTCTCTTGTGGTGTTGGAGGCGCGGGCGGCGCCGGCAACAAAGAAGATAGTGGCGGCGCCAGCGCTGCGGCCTCGTTTTCCGACAAAGCATAGGCCCAACCGGCGGATGCATTGTTGATCGCGAGGGAAGCTTGCTCAGCTTCGGGATTTTCCGGCTGCGCAGTGATCTTCAGCCAGATTTTGCCGTCTGACGGGATCAGCTCGCCATCGATCATAACGCCGTTATACGCATGAATGCGCACGCGTGCTTGCGGCGTTCCTTGGATCGCTGGCGCGGGCTGCACATCAATGGGCGTGAGCGTTGCAAGCTTTTCAGCGGCGGCCGTCACCACCGCAGGCGTCGATGGCGCAAGACGCGCTGGCGCTACAATGGCGAAGTCATTCGTTTCGCGGCTTTCGCGCTCAAGGATGTAGGGGCGCCCTTCCTGCGGCACGATCTCTACGCGTGCGAATTGGGACGCCTCAAGATTGAGTGGGCGCAAGCTCAGCCACATGGCGGCGTCGCGCAGCGGCGGCAACTCGCCTCGCGCCGCCCAAACTTGGTTTTCGCCCGGCTTGCGTACGTAGAGCCCCTGCGTTTCGACGCCCAGGATGACATTCGCGAGCAACGCGCCTTGGCCATCTTCGATTTGCACTAATACGCCGCGGCCGCCTTCGCGCGGATCGCCAACGCCGAGGCGCGGGTGGCGCTGCGCGTCGCTCGTCATGCGGCGCGTGTAGACAAGCTCCGAAAGACCATCTGTCAATTGCTTCACGCGCGCAGCGTTGACGGGATAATCGCCGCGATCGCGCATCGTCCATCCGTCATCGGTGCGCTCAATGCGATAGGCGCCCTCGGGGCTTGTCACAATGATGCGGCGCGCGCGCTCAAGCGAGGCCTGCAGGTTTGGCAGCACCTGGCCCTGCGCCTGTTCGGGGCGCGAACTGCGCGCGTCGATCGAAACAGAAACGAAAGCGATCGCCGACATCACTGCAGCGATCGCGGCGAGCGTGACGGCGCGGGCGCGCCGCTTTTCATTGCGCTGGCTTGTCATGACCGCCTCCGCGCACGCCGTTGTCTGCGCCAGAACAGATAGAGGCCTACGCCCGCAACCAAGAGCGGCGCCAGCCACATGTTGATGAACACAACGAGCGCTTTGAGATTATCGATATCGGCGCGCAATTCGCGGCCAACGCGACGAAGTTCCGCGCGCACCTCGCCGACACGCGCGGTGAAACGATCGATCTCGGCGCTCTCTTCCGTCGTTAGCTGTGCGCCCGCTTCACCCGCGAAGAAACCAGAGCCTCGTCCACCCTGCCGCAATTGTTCAAGGCGCGCCTCCGTCTCTTGCAACTCGGATTGAAGTTGGTCCTGCCGCTCTTGAATGCGCGCTTGCGCTTCACGCTCCATGTTTGCGACCAACGTCATGGGACGTAGCGACGGGGCGCGGGCGCGCAGCGATACAAGCGCCTGCGATCCTGCGAGGATGTCGATCGCGTTCACAGCGAACGCGCCATTGTCCGCAAATGTGCCGCCACGTTCGTCAACGTAGAAATCGTCGGCGAGGAAATCAGCGTCGGATACGATCACGATATCCGCTGATTGCGCTGAACTTGTAAGGCGCTGGACGCCTTCCGCCAATGGCGGCGCGTCTTGAGGCGGTCCGTTCGGGAATGCGCTGTCGAGCACGCCGGACATACGCAGCGCAATCGTTTCGATGCGCCCGCCCGGGCGCCACGCAGCCACAAGATCGTAGGGCGACGGGCGTTGCAGCGCGACCTCTGCGGGAATGCGCATCGTATCGCCGGTGGTGAGCGCGAGCCGTTCAAACGTGCGCCCTCCCCGCTCGCTCCACGTGAGCGCGCCGGCCATGCCGAAATTCAGGCCGCGCCGCAAAGGCGCTGTCATTAAGTCGTCTTTCGCCAAGCGATCGGGCGCCACCGCGAAGAAAAGCGGTTGCGGCACCCTCACGGTTTGACCTTGCGGATCTTGGGCTTGAACTTCGAGCGCGCCCTCGCGATCAAGCACGATGTCCGTCGTCATCGTAACGCCCCACGCCGTGAAGAGCGGCGCCAGATTTGACGATGCAGGCGCGTAGGCGACGGGATTGGTGGGATCGCCGGCCATTTGCGCGGACGTCATTGACGCTGGATCGAGCGCGATAAAGGCGCGGCCTGTGCGCAGGATGAATTGGTCGATCGCGTAAAACTGCGCGGGCGTCAGCGGGCCTGGATGGATGATCGCAATTGCGTTCGCGTCGCTCGGGATTTCGGTGAAGTCCGGCGCAATTTTTTCGACGCGCATGAAACGGCCGAGCTCTGACGCGAAGATCGATGGGCGCTGGCCCATCTGCATCATCAGCGCCGCATTCTCGGGATCGAACGGCAACGAAGAGATGAGCGCGATCTTCGCCGGTTCTGGATTTTCTAGCTCGTAGATAAGACGCGTTATTTCGTATTCGAGGAATTGCTCGCGCGCCAAATCGAAGAAAGGGATGACGCGTTTATCGTCGATTGCGTTCGCGCCAGCCAGACCGAAATAGATCGGATCGCCGCCGCCTTGCAGTCTGACAGGTTCGATCCCCGCCGCGGCCGCCGCGTCTTCCTCTTCGCTAAATCTCTTTGGATCGACTTCGACAAAACGCAGCCTGCCACGCGCGGCGCTTTGGTAGGCTTGCAGCATTTCGCGCACACGCTCGCCATAAGCCGCGATGTCCGGCGCACGGGCTGCGGCGTCACGCGAGAAGTAGAACGTGATCTGGATCGGTTCAGTCAATTCGCGCGGCGAGAGGATGTCACGCGTGCCCGCTGAGAGTGAGTAGAGTTTGTCTTGGGTAAGATCGAGGCGCCAAGCGCGGAACCAGGAATTCGCGACGAGATTTCCCGCCACGAATATGATCAGGAAAAGAAGGCCAGCGATGACTGCAAAACGGCGCGCGGTCATGATTCAGCCCCCCCGCCGCGCATCGACGGCTAAGGCCGTCCAGCCCAGAAACAGCGCGATCAAGGACGCGAAATAGATCAGCGATCTGATTTCAATCACGCCGCGCTGCGCCGCTTCGAAGTGATGAAGGATCGAGAAGCGTGAGGTCGCCTCCGCAACGGCGCCGCCAACCGATCCTGAGAAAAAGTCCGACACCATCGGTAGGCCAAGCGCCGTGAGTAAGAATGCAACGAGCACGGCGAGGACGAACGCGACGATTTGCGCTGACGTGAGCGCAGACATTGCCGATCCGATGGCGATGTAAGAGCCGGCCATGAGCAGGCTCGCGAGATACGCCGTGAGAATCGCGGCGTTATCCGCCTGGCCGAGGACATTGATCGTGACCCAAAGAGGAAAGGTCAGCGCGAGCGACACCGCTGCAATCGTCCACGCCGCAAGAAACTTTCCCAGCACAAGGGACCAGGTTGGCGCGGGCAAAGTCAGCAGCAACTCAATCGCGCCAGATCGCGCCTCTTCCGACCATAACCGCATCGCGATCGCTGGCAGAAACACCATGAATATCCACGGATGAAATCCGAAGAACGGCAGAAGGTCCGCACGGCCGCTTTCAAACAAGCCGCCGACATTGAACGTGAAAAGGCCGATCGCAAACAGGAATACCGCAACGAATACGTAAGCAGTCGGCGTCGTCAGATATGACAGAACCTCCCTGCGATAAATTGCGGCGAGGCTCTTGCCGCCCGGCCCAAGTTTAATTGCTCTGCCCCTCACGAGCGTTCCTCTCCGCCGGTCAGAACGCGGAAAGCTTGATCGAGGCCGCCATATTTTTCGGCGAACACTTTCGGCGTTTCATCGGCAATGATTTTGCCATCGTTGATTACAATCGCGCGCGTGCAGACAGCGTCTACTTCTTCGAGCGAGTGCGTTGACAAAATGATGCCGCGATCTTCGCCAAGCCGCTTAATCAGATCACGCACGGCGCCGCGCTGATTTGGATCGAGGCCGTCGGTCGGCTCATCAAGAATGAGCAGCATCGGATCGTGCAGCAACGTGGCCGCTAAACCGACGCGGCGGCGGTAGCCTTTGGAAAGCGTTTCGATCGGGCGATCGATCGTATCGCCCAGGCGCGCATCCTGTGCGGCGCGGCGCACGGCATTGCGGGCCGCCTCCTTGCTCATGCCGCGCGTCTCAGCGACGAAGCGTAAAAAAAGCCACGGTGTCATTTCTCCGTAGAGGGGCGCCCCCTCTGGCAGATAGCCGATGCGTTCTTGAGCGCGGCGGCGATCCTGGGCGACCTCAATATTGAAGACTTTTGCGACGCCGGAATCTGGTTCTAGATAGCCGGAGATCATGCGCATCGTGGTGGTTTTGCCGGCGCCGTTCGGGCCGAGAAAACCGACGATTTCGCCAACGTCCAATGAAAAGCTCACGCCATCTACGGCGGCGCGGGCGCCGAAGCTTTTCCGCAAGCCATCGACCTGCAGCAACATGGCGTCGAATCCCTTAGCCTCTAACGAGCGCCGCTGTTTAGGGCGCCCTCTCGCGTTGCGCTACCTGCTTATTGTCTCCGCTGCCGCCGCGGCGCAGGATCGGCGACGAGGTTCTAAAACGACGT
>JBEVOS010000019.1:0-3837 GCA_040507435.1 Caulobacterales bacterium
AATCGGCGCGCGTTCGCACCGCGTACCGGCTCATGAAAGCCCCCAAGTCGTTAACCAATATTGATGGCGACCCTACGGGGATTGTCCCTGGTTTCCCCAGCGTTTCTCGCTGCCGGCGCCGATGTATTCCTAATAAAGAGTAAATCTTCGCCTTGCAAGAGTAAAACTGTATTTACCTTTATTAAGATGAGGCGACAGAAGTGTAATTGCGGCTCTGCGGGTGCTGCAATCGTCATCAACTATTCAGTAAGAACTGATTGTGGTTGTTAGTAACGGAGTATTTGCAAGTCGAAAGGTAGACTTTGCGATGATTGCCTGACCAGGCGGGTTTATTTTAGTTTACCAAATGTCGCTCAAGAACGGCCCAGAGCAAAACTATAGAAGCGACTTGGATCGCTTTACCCGGCTTATTAGCTGGGCGTTCGCGCTGTTCGCCGTCGCGCTTATTGCAGTCGTCGTTTACGCAGGTTGGTCAGCCAATCGGGCAGCCGTGCAACGTGAGCGACAGCTTGTTGAAAACGCGCTTGATGACGGCGTCAGCCGCGTCCTCGACGAACAAAAATCCATCGCGTGGTGGGATGACGCCGTTCTGCATGTCGGCCGCCCCGACGTCGACTTTGAATGGGCGGACACAGAACTCGGCGCTTTCTTCAACGAGACTTACGGTCACGACGAAATTTTCATCCTGAACAGCCAGAATGAGCCCGTTTACGCGTATATCGATGGCGTACGGAGCGATCCGCGCGGGTCCTTCGAAAAGCGCCGCGCCGTCATTCATATGGTTGTGGACGAGGCCCGTCAGGGCGGCGGAGTGCTCCGCGCCCGCGCCCGCGCCTTCAACGAAGGCCAAGGAAATTACCGTGCTTTGTTGGGCGCGCAGAACGCTGCATGGTCCGGACACATTCTCGATGTGGACGGCCGTCCCGCCGCCGTGTCGGCCATAACGATTGTGCCGAACGTCGATGCAAGTTTGTTGCACGGCACACCGTACATGCTTGTGAGCATCGTTGAAATCGACGCCGCCTTCATGGGCGATCTTGGGCACCAGCTTTTGATGCCTGATCTCACGGTCGCCAACGATAAGAGCCATAGAGCAGGCGTTGTTGCAGAAGCGTTTTTCGCTGATGACGGCGCCGCAGTCGGCTATCTGAGCTGGACGTCGAAGAAGCCCGGGCAGGGCCTTCTCATGATCATCCTGCCAATGGTCATCCTCGGTGTCGCTGGCGCCACCATGTTCGCGATGCACATGATCCGACGTGTCAAACACGCCTCCGGTGAGCTAGCAGACCGCGAAGAACAGGCGCGCTACAAGTCGCGCCATGACGCCCTTTCGCAACTCGCGAACCGTTCACATTTCGCAGAAGTGCTTAGCGAGAAACTGTCCGAGCAAGACTCGAAAGGATCAAGCGTTGTCGTCGCCTACATCGATGTCGATCGCTTTAAGGACATCAACGATACGCTTGGTCACGCCGCCGGCGATGAACTGATCAAGGAAGTCGCCAATCGCCTTAAATCTTATATGGGGCCGTCGGACTTTATCTCACGCTTTGGCGGCGATGAATTCGCTGTGCTGCGCGCGCCCGCTTCGGTAGACGATGGCGACGCGCTGGCAGATTTGCTGCGCATTGCGTTCAACGACGCGTTCAACGTGTATGGGCAGAAAATCCGCCTCACAGCGTCAATTGGCTTGGCGATGGCGCCGGATCACGGCCGTACGCATGAAGAATTGATGCGTAACGCTGATATCGCACTCTACGAGGCAAAAAAGCACGGTCGCGACCGCGCGATGTTCTTCTGCGCGAACATGGCGTGGGATGTCGAGCGTCGTCGTCACATCGAATTGGCCCTGCGTGAAGCGTTGGAAAACGAGGAGCTGACGCTCCATTACCAGCCGCTCGTGTCATGCCGCACAAATGAAATTACAGGCGTCGAAGCCCTGTTGCGTTGGCGTCATCCGACTCAAGGCGACATTTCACCCGCTGTCTTCATTCCAATCGCAGAAGAAACGGGACTCATGCCGGCGCTCGGTGAGTGGATCTTAAAACGTGCGATGCTCGATGCGCGCCAATGGCCGCATATTCAGGTCGCGATCAATCTCTCGCCGGTGCAATTCCGTCATGTCGATCTTGACGTAATGCTTGCCGATCTCGTGAAAAAAACGAACGCCGATCCGCGTCAATTCGTTCTGGAAATTACCGAAGGCGTGTTGCTTGAATCGACCGACCGCACACGCACAATCCTGGAGTCCTTGCGCAAGATGGGCTTCAAGACTGCGCTTGATGATTTCGGCACGGGATATTCGAGCTTGAGCTATCTCTGCGAATACAAATTCGACAAAATTAAAATCGATCGCACCTTCGTGCGGGGCGTCAGCGCCGGAAAGCGCGCGATGACGGTCATTCAGGCGGTCATCACGATCGGGCGCGGCCTGGGCATGGACGTAGTCGCCGAAGGCGTCGAGACCGAGGCCGAAGCGAGTGTGCTGTCACTGGCGGGCTGCAACGAAATCCAAGGCTTTTTCTTCTCGCGTCCTGTACCCAGTGAGAAAATCGCGGGCTTGATCGAAGAATTTAAAGCGAACGCGGCGGCTGCGGCGATGGAGCGTGACAACGCTCGCGGACAATTCCTGCGCACGATCAACGGTACGGAAAATTAGAGCTTCATTTCCGGTGCGGCGCACTTCATGATCCTCGCAAGAGGAGGCGAGCGTGGCGGAAAATCCTGCTGGAAACGACGATTTTTCGTGGTCGGATTTTGATCCGGAAGCCTACGTCGCTCACTATTATTCAGATCCCCATCCGGATGACGATGAAGTCGTCCGCATGACCTGCCGCGCTTTGGTGCAAATGCGCGATCGCGGAGAAGTGGTCGATGTCGGTACAGGCCCAAATTTATTTCCGTTGCTCGCCGCTCTGCCGCGTGCGCAAAGCGTAACTGCTTACGAATACTCGCAGGCGAATGTCGATTGGCTCACTAAAGAGCTTCAGCGAACATCATTACGCGATCCATGGCCGCATTTCTGGAACATTGTATGCGACACGCATCAGCTGAAAGATCGCGCCGATCCTGCAGCGCGGCTCGCGACAGCATCGCGCGTCATTCAAGGCTCGATCTTCGAACTGCCGGAACGCAGCTGGGACGCGGCGACGATGTTTTTCTGCGCGGAAAGCATCACCGAAAAACAAGAAGAGTTTGAGCGCGCCTGCCACGCATTTGCGCGCGCTGTGCGCGCTAGCGGCATATTGGCCGCGGCGTTTCTCGCGGGATCTAAAGGTTATGTTGTTGCGGAAACCGCGTTTCCCGCGCTGGCGATCGACGAAGCATCACTGCGCGCCGCCTTCGCTGACGTCGCAACGGATATCGTCATCACGCCAATCGGCTTGGTCGAAGAAGAGGTTCGCAGCGGCTATTCCGGCATGTTGTTTTTGACAGCGCGCGCGGCCTAACCGCTAATGAAGGACGCGCGGGCCAGTTTCTTCGGGAAAGAATGGCGGCGTGTGTGGCGCAGCGCGCTCAGTTTCGCGTCCGGGAAAATTGAACCCGTGCATTTTCAGAAACACAGCATAGACGTTAAGCGCCGCAATCAACGTCTCGCTTGGCGTGTCGATACCCAAGGCGCGCAAACGAATGCGCGCCTCATGCGCGCGCCCAAGTTGCGCGGCGCGAAATAAGTTCAAGAGCGCGACTTCATCACCGCTGAGCGAGAACGATCCGGGGAGTGAAAGCTGGATGAGACGGGCGCTCACCGCGCCTCCGAGCTCGCTCGTGAAGAGCGCCAGCGCCCGCCGCGCAGGCTCGGCATGCATGCTGAGAGACTTCTCAAACTCCTGCGTCACG
>JBEVOS010000092.1:0-7109 GCA_040507435.1 Caulobacterales bacterium
CAGGCCCACCATCTTGTCGCTTAAGGCGCCATTCGCTGTCGTTTATGGCCGCCGCGGGCAAGCCTTCCTTGCCACTTTCCCACTAGAGAAGCCGTGCGCGCCCGGCTAGAGCGAGCCGATGACCCGCGCTTCCATCGTCGTCGCCGTACTGAACGAGCGCGAGAACGTTCAGGCCGTGTGCGACGAAATCCTCGCGGGATGCGCGCCCATCGCGCCCTTCGAACTGATTTTTGTAGACGATGGATCGGATGACGGCACGCCGGAGCTGTTGCAAGCCATCGCCGACGCCGATCCGCGCGTGCGGCTCGTGCGGCACGAGCGCCGCTGCGGGAAATCCCAAGCCGTTCGCACCGGCGTGCTGCACGCGCGAGCGCCTTGGATCGCAACGCTCGACGGCGACGGGCAAAACGATCCGGCCGACCTTCCCGCCATGCTTGAGAAAGCCTGGGCCACGGGCGGCATGGGCCCGATCGTGGCGGGCGTACGTGAGCGACGCAACGATCCCATGTCGCGCCTCATCGCGACGCGCATCGCAAACGGATTTCGTTCCGCCGTGCTCGGCGACAAATGTCCCGACACCGGCTGCGGCGTGAAAGTGTTTCAGCGCGACGCGTTTCTTCTGCTGCCATGTTTTGAGGGCATGCACCGCTTCTTGCCTGCGCTGTTTGGAACCTACGGCCATCCGCTGATCAATCATCCCGTGCGGCATCGCGCGCGCATGATGGGCAAATCCAAATACACGAACTGGGGCCGCGCGCTTGTCGGCGTGTTCGACCTTATGGGCGTGATCTGGCTGCAGCGCCGCACAAAGGCGCCGATGAATGTCACCGAACGCGAAAGCGCTAAAGCACCATCATGACATCAAAGCGCGTTTTTTCTCCGCGAGACTGGCTCCTGCTCGTTCTCATGAGCCTTGCGCTGTTCTTACCGGGCTTCATCAATTTACCGCCGACGGATCGTGATGAATCCCGTTACCTCGTCACCAGCGAGCGGATGGCGGATACGGGCGACCTCGTCGATCTGCGTTATCAGCAAAAGCCGCGCTATCTACAGCCCGCCGGAATCTACTGGCTGCAATCGGCGTCAGCGACACTCTTCGACAGCCCCGCGCATGACAGCGTGTGGCCCTATCGTATTCCCTCCCTGCTGAGCGCGCTCGCGGCCGTTCTGATGACAGGCTTGATGGGCGGTCGAATCTTCGGGCGAAATGCCGGCTTTGCCGCTGCCGCGATTTTGGCGGCGTGTTTCTCGCTGAATTTCGAAGCGAGGATCGCAAAGATCGACGCGACTTTGCTGGCGGCGGTCTGCACCGCTCAATTTGCTTTGATGCGCGCTTATCTGCGTCCTGACGCTGGGCGCACGAACGCGATTATTTTCTGGGCCGCGCTTGGCGCAGGGCTGATGCTTAAAGGCCCCGTGATTCTCGTTTTCACCGGCGCGACGATCGCTGGGCTCGTGATTTTGGATCGGAAGGCCGCCTGGCTCAAACAGCTCTACCCCGTACTCGGACCGCTGATCACGCTCGCGATTTGTCTGCCCTGGTACATCGCCATCGGCGTGATCACGGACGGCGCCTTTTACACACGCTCGCTGATGGTCAATTTCCTCGGCAAAGTCGGCGCTGGCGAACAAGGCCATAGCGGGCCGATCGGCTACCACCTCGCTGTCTTTATTCTTGCCTTCTGGCCAGGCTCTTTGCTGGCGTTGCGCGCGCTTGGCTTCGCATGGCGCGACCGCATGGAGCCCGCGATCAAATTCCTGCTGTGCTGGATCGTGCCAGGCTGGATCGTGTTCGAATTCGTCGCGACGAAACTGCCACATTATGTTTTGCCGACTTATCCCGCGATCGCGCTGATCGCGGCGGCGGCATTGTTCAGCGAAAAACAAGCTGCGCCGAAACGTTTATGGACGATCGCGTTCGCGATCGTGGCGATCCTTTGGCTGATCGCGAGTGCATTGTTGGCATCGGCCGGGCCGATTGTCGTCTGGTGGGCGGATCATCGCGTCGACGGCCTTGGAATCGTGCTGGCGTCCGCCGCCTTCATCGCGGCGGCCTCCGTCCTTTGGTTTTTGTGGCGGAAGCAGCATCTTTCCGCGATTATCGCCATGACGGTCTCTGCGGCTCTCGTCTGGGCGAATTTCTTCGGTTACTCGCTGCCCGGCAGTCACAATTTTTGGATCAGTCCTCGGATCGACGCCGCCGCGCGCGCCGCCCGCCCTTGTCCTGACAATCAGCGCGAAAGCGTGTTCGCCACCATTCCCTATGACGAGCCCAGCCTTGTGTTCGCCTATGGGCGAGAAGAAACGCGCCTTGTCGAAACACCGGAAGAAGCCGCCGAAACGCTCGCGCAGCACAAACAATGCGGACTCGCGCTTATTGGCGCGGCTGAACGCGATGCGTTCATGAAGCGGGCGGCGGAGCTGGGCGTGCAGCCGCGCGCGGTGGACCAGATTGCGGGTCACAATTACTCCAACGGAGACGAACTGGATTTGACGCTCTACACTGCCGCCCGGGAGCGCTAATCGAGATATGTCCGAGCAACGCGCAAACGCGCAGACACAGCTTTCGCGCATCACCTACGTCGTGGGCTTCGCGGTGCTGGGCGCCGTCACGCTGATCGGCTTTGCGGCGCCGCTCCTCCCGGATGCAATGACGGCGCAATTCCAGCCTTGGCTGGTTGCCGCGAAAACGAGCCTTTGGGCGCCGTTCGCCGCGATCCTCGCTTACGTGCTTTTCGCATCCGTTGGCGTGCCGCAGATTGTCTTGATCACGGCGCTTGTCGCAGCGTTCGGCCCTTGGGCGGGCTTAGCGTATTCCTGGACAGGAAAAATGATCGCCTGCTGCATCGGCTTTTTCGCCGGCAGGCGCTTTGGCGCGCAGATCGTAGCACGGCACGCCAGCCCGCGCGTCGCAGAGGTGATGCAGGTTTTGGCGCGGCGCGGCTTCATCGCGAGCGCGCTTATCCGCATGGTTCCGACTGTGCCGTCCGTGCTCGTTAATATCGCTGCGGGCGCGACGCCGATGCGCTTTCTTGATTTTCTCGCAGGCACGGCGATCGGCAGCGTTCCTAAGATGGCGCTGATGGCTTTCGGCGGCGCCGCGGCAATGGACGCCGTGCATCACAACAGCATGACAGCTTGGATCGTGCTTGGCGCCGTGATTTTGCTTTGGCTCGCGCTTGCGTATGCCGGACGTCGCTGGCTCAACCGCCGCACACCGGACTGATCGCGGCGATCATATCCGCTTGTCGATCCATGCCAGCATATCGGCCATCACCTCTTCCTTGCCGATATCGTTCAAGAGATCGTGGAAATGGCCTTCGTACAGCTTGAGCGTTTTATCCTTCGCGCCAGCCGCGTCGTAGAATGATTGACTGCCTTTCGGCAGCGTCGCCTTATCGGCCGTGCCGTGTAGAATGAACACGGGCAGCGTGATCTTCGAAAATTCTTTTTTGAGCCGCTCGTCGGCGCGCACGAGCGCAGCGACAGTCTTCGTCGGCTGTACTTCGTTCAGGATCAGCGGATCCTCATTCATGGATTTCACAACGGCAGGATCGCGCGAAAAAGCTTCGTTGGGCAATTTCAACACCATGGCATGCGGCGCCAGATGCGAAACGCCTTTGATGACGGCAAGCGCGAAATCCGGCGCCGGCACCTGGAACGCGAAACTCTCGCAGATGAGGCCGGCCAGCTCTTCCTGATGCTCGAGCGCATAGACGCAAGACGTGACGCCGCCTGCGCTATGCCCCAATAGAATAACGGGCAGCCCGGGCTCGCGCGCCTTGGCGATTTTTACGAGGCCGTGCACGTCGCTGACATAATCGGCGATGTCCTCGACATAAAAGCGATCGCCGTCCGACAAGCCGCGCCCGCGCAGATCGACCGCGTAGACGGCGAGCCCACTCGCGACGAACTGATCCGCCGCCCAAAAATATTGGCCGCTATGCGAATTGACCCCATGGCAGATCACGACCACGCCGCGCGGTTTTTCAGCTGGGCGCCACGACCGGTAAAAAATGCGAAGCCCGCCTACGCCTTCAAATCTCTCTTCGCTTGGGTGCGTCATGAGGCTCTCCGTACCGGCCAATCGAGAAGAATGCGCAGGCCGCGCTCTACCTATGCGCGAAACGCTTCATTCGCGCTACGAAATTATTGCGCTTGCGCAAAATTATCGGACGACACGCAGAGCAAGCTTTCGTTAAGGGACGCAACGCACTTGTTGATGTCTAGTTTTGCGCGCTGTGTGCGCGGGAGATCGACGTGAACGAGCGCGCGCCCGTGCTGATCTACGGAAATGGCGCCGTCGCCCGTCTGCTTTTTTCCTACATTCGACGCGAGCGTGAGGTGCTTGGCTTCACGGTCGACGATCATGTCACCGGCGGCGCGACGGAATTTTGCGGGCGCCCCCTCTACCCATTCAGCGCCGTGCAGGACGTGCATCCGCCGCGCGATCGCGAAATGATTATCGCCGTCGGCTTTATAGAGATGAACCGGCTCAGGCTCAAAAAAGCGCAAGAAGCGCGCGCCAAAGGCTATCGGCTCACCTCCTACGTCGAGCCCGCGCTCATTCGTCACGATGGCGTGAGCATTGGCGAAAACACGATCATTCTCGATTGCACGTCGATCCATCCTGGCTCGGCGATTGGCGACAGCGTTTTTATCACGAGCAACGTCAATATCGGCCACGATTGCACGATCGGCGACGGCGCCTGGATCAATGCCGGCGTGTCGATCGCTGGCGGCTGCACGATCGGCAAAGGCGTGTTCTTCGGCGTCAACGCCTGCGTTGCGCAAAGCGTGACGATCGGTGATTTCGCTTTTCTTGGCGCTGCTGGGCTCGCAGATAAAGACGTCTCCGAAGGCGCTGTTTTGATCGCGCAGCCCGCGACGCCTATTCGCCTCAAGTCGCAAGACTTTCTTCGCTTCGCGCGGATCGGCTGATGCAGGGGCTGCCGCAAACTTTTTTCGAGATCGCCGCGCGCCGTGCGGAGCATCGCGCAATTTGGTGCGACGGCGAGGAAATCACTTACGGCGAACTCGCGGCGCGCATCGCGCGACTATCGCACGCGCTGGCCGAGCATGGCGTAGCGCCGGGCGACGCAATCGGCGTCCTTGGGCGCAATTCGATCGCGTTCGTAACGCTTATGTTGGCGGCGGCCGATCTCGGCGCAGTTATCGTGCCAGTCAGCGCCACCCTGCCGGAAGACGCGATATCGGCAGCGTTCGAGGCAGGCGATGTGCGCCATGTTTTTGCCGACGCGGCCGCGCTGGTCGCGTTCGCGGAAAGCGAACTACGCACGCGCATTGACGGCATTTGGGGCGCGCTCAAAGACGACACGCTTGAGAACCCATTTTCGCTCGATGCGCTGATCGATAGCGCACCTGTCGATGCGCGGCCTTTGCAACGCGGGGCGCTGGATGCGCCGCTGATACTCAGCACGACGTCCGGCTCCACAGGCGCACCGAAAGCCATCGTGCTGACGCAGCGTTCTAAGCTGGAACGCGCACGCGCCGCGATTGCGCTCTATAGCGTTGCGGAAAACGACCGCATCCTGATTGCGACGCCGCTTTATCACTCGCTTGCAGAACGCCTTATCTTTACTGCGCTTTTGTCCGGCGCGACTGCGCTTCTCATGCCGCGTTACTCCGCGCCGCTTTGGCTCGATGTGACGGACGCGCAGAGCGCGACGTTTACAATCGCCGTGTCGTCGCAGCTTAGCCAGATCGCGCGCCGCCTGCGCGCCGAGCCAAGCCAAATCGCGCGCTGCGCCAGCTTGCGTTGTGTCGTCTCGTCTTCAGCGCCGCTCAATGCTGACGATAAAGATTTGATCTTGCGCGCCTTGCCTGGCGAATTGCACGAATGTTACGGCGCATCGGAAATCGCGATCGCGACATCGCTCGATCTAACCAACCAAAACGCGCCGCGTGACTCCGTTGGCGCCGCCGCGCCTGCCGTTGATATTATTATTCTGGATGAGAGTGGCGCCGAGACGCCGCAAGGTGAGATTGGCGAAATCGGCGTCAAAACGCCGATGATGTTTGGCGGTTATCACAAAAGGCCGGATCTTACCGCATCAGCGCTGCAAGGCGGTTATTTTAAAACCGGCGATCTCGGGCGTATCGATGAAAATGGCGCGCTTTATTTTGCCGGCCGCAAAAAAGAAATTATCATCACGGGCGGCATCAACGTTTATCCAAGCGATGTTGAAGCCGCCGTACTGCAAACTCCCGGCGTATCGGAGTGCGCGGCTTTTGCGCTCGCGGACGCACAACTGGGCGAACTCGTCGCTGTCGCTGTCACACTATCCACACCCGGGGCCCTCTCGACGCGCGCTTTGCGGCGTGTTTGCGCCGATAAGCTTGCGGATTTCCAGCAGCCGCAGCGTTTTTTCATTCTCGACGCGCTTCCGCGCAATGCGATGGGAAAAATCATGCGCCGCGAATTGCCTGCGCTGGTGCGCGCGCATGAATTGAGCGCGGCATGAGCGCACTTCACCGCCCGCTACGCGCTGCATTTATCGGCGGCTCGAACACCTCAGCCGTCGGTTACGCGCATTTCGCCGCCGCGCGGATGGATGGCCGGTTCGATCTTTGGGCTGGGTGCTTCAGCCGCGACACCACGACAAATGTTGCGACCGGCGCGCAATATGGCGTGCACTCACGCCGCGTCTATTCCGATTGGCGCGACATGATCAGCGCGGAAGCGCGCAATCTCGATGCGGCCATCGTCTTGACGCCGACGCCGGACCACGCGGCAATCGTTTCAGAGTGCGTTCAGAACGGCGTCGGCGTGATTTGCGAAAAGGCGCTTGCCGCGAATTCAACTGAAGCCAAATCACTTCTCGATCTTGTGACGCGCGAGCATGGTTTCTTGGCCGTGACATTCAACTATTCCGGCTATCCAATGGTGCGCGAACTGCGCGCGCTTATTCGCAGCGGCGCTCTTGGCAACATCATTCAAATTCATGCGGAAATGCCTCAAGAAGGCTTCATTCGCCGTAACGGCGCCACGCCGGCCGCGACGCCGCAAGCTTGGCGGCTATCTGACGGACGGGCGCCGACGCTGCACCTCGATCTCGCCGTGCATCTGCATCAACTCGTCTATTACG
>JBEVOS010000156.1:0-3060 GCA_040507435.1 Caulobacterales bacterium
CCAAAATACGCGACGCTTGGCGCGGATGTCGCGGCCGATGAGTTTCGGATTGCGATTGGCGATGTAGAGGTCGGCGCTTACGGGCAAGTCGTGTGAAACGTCACCCCATTGCACGCCGTTCAAGACGAAATCGCGTGCGCTTTGCGTTCGCGCAAAAACTTCGGCGCCAGTTTGCGCGAGCGCTTCAGCTAGCGCGACGAACGCGCTTTCTGCGCCGCCTAACGGGCGTTCGACAGGTGTGCGTCCGTCAAACGCCAAGCCTTGATCCGCCATCACCACGCGCATGGCGGTTCAATTCCTTACGGTGTTATTTCTTCAAAAGGTCGCGGATTTCGGTGAGCAGCTTCACATCCGCGGGCACTTCGGCGACGGCAGGCGGCGCTGCTTCCTCTTTGCGCTTCATCGAATTCATCGCCTTCACGAGCAGGAAGATCACCCAAGCGACGATGATGAAGCTGATGCAGGCGTTGATAAATTTGCCGTAGTTGATCGAGACGGGCGCAGCATCTGCCGCCACGTTCTGCGCCGCTGGCAGCACGATCGCGAGCTTTGAGAAATCGATCCCGCCAGTGAGCCAACCGATCGGCGGCATGACGATGTCGTTGACGAGCGATGTGACGATCGAGCCGAACGCCGCGCCTATGATGACGCCGACCGCGAGATCGACAACGTTGCCTTTGACGGCAAATTCTTGGAATTCCTTCAAGATCGACATGCGAACTCCCGATCAACGCTAACCGATTAGAGCCATTGCAGAATTCGCAACACAGCGCCAGCGTCAGACAAGGCGTTTCGCCAATCGGTCACGCCAATCGCGCCGCACGTCTGTCTGCTCAAACTCGCCAATCAGCCGATCAATAAGCGTGGCTACGGGTAAGACGTCGTCGATGAGGCCGGCGCTATGGCCTGCGCTCCAGATATCGCGCCATGGGCGAACGCCTTCCGGCATTTCTGCGCCCCGCATCGGGCCGCGTTTCTCCGGCAGGTGAGCCGGATCCCAGCCGATCTTCTCAATGGATTGGCGAATCCAATTCGCGTCGAGACCGTTCACGACATCGGACATCATGATGTCTTGCATGCCAGCTTCGGCGATCATGCGTTTATGGCCGTCAACTGCGCCGGATTCGTTCGTTGCGATAAAACGCGTGCCCATCACCGCGAGATCGGCGCCAAGCGCGAGCGCGCCCGCAATGCCGGCGCCGTTGGCGACACCACCGCCCATAAGAATGATCCCCTCGAACATGGAGCGCACTTTGGGAACGAACGCCATTGGCGTGAGCAAACCAGAATGCCCGCCTGCGCCCGCGCACGTAACCATCAGTCCATCAACGCCAGCCGCGATGGCCTTTTCGGCGTGTTTCACCGTCGTTACATCGTGAATAACCACGCCGCCCCAATCATGCGCCCGCTTCACGAGCGGGCCTGGATCGCCGATGCTTGAGAATAGCAACGGCACGCGCATCTTCTCGCAGAGATCGATCTTTTGTTTACCGAGTTCCGGATCGCGCATGATCGCGGAGGGAATGTTGATCGCGTGGGGGGCCCAGGGCTTGCCTTCGGCGTTGGCTGTTTTTTCCGCGTCCGCGAGCGTTGTCAGATAGAGCTCGAACTCCTCGATCGTTTTTACATTGCCGCCTTGCCAGCCGCCGATCACGCCCGAGGTGCAGCAGGCGAGCGCCATAGGCAGGCTCGATGCGAACGACATGGGCGCGCAGAGCAAAGGCAGTCGCAGGCCGGAAAAAAGAGTCGCGGCAGTCATCGAGTTTCCTATTGTTCTGGTGACCATCTCGTATCGGCAAAAGTCAATCAAGGCCGCCGCTTTCGTGGCCGGTTGACGCTGCCCAGCCGCAAGGCAGAGTGGCTGCAATAAAAACGGTCAAACCGCGCCAGTGAGGGAACGCCGCATGAAAAGTCCGATTTGCGATATGCTGGGAATAGAGTTTCCGCTGCTGGCGTTCAGCCATTGCCGCGACGTGGTGGCGGCAGTCAGCCGCGCGGGCGGGTTCGGCGTGTTCGGCGGACTCTTATATTCGCCGGAAGCGCTCGAGGTAGAACTCAGCTGGATCGATGCGCATGTCGATGGAAAGCCGTATGGCGTCGATCTTGTGTTTGCAGAAAATCTCGCGACGTCCGGCGAGCACGGCGTAACATATAACTCACTTGGGCTTCGCGTGCCGCATGCGCATCGCGACTTTACACGCAAGCTGCTCGCATCGGCGGGCGTCGAACTTGCGGCGGAAGAAATTCCGGATGAGCGGCCACAGCCATTCGATCACGATACGGCATATCGCTCACTTGAGGTGGCGTTTCGTCATCCGATCAAGTTGATCGCGAACGCGTTGGGCGTGCCGCCGAGAGAGATGATCGAGATGGGCAAGGCGCATGGCGTGCCTGTCGCTGCGCTTATCGGTTCGAAGGAGCACGCTATTCGTCAAATTGCAGCGGGCGTCGATATTCTCGTCGCGCAAGGTACGGAAGCGGGCGGCCATTGCGGGGAAGTCTCCACTATGGTGCTTGTCCCGGAAGTGATCAAAGCTGTGAAGCCGCTCGGCAATATTCCTGTGCTCGCGGCCGGCGGGATTATGGGCGGGCGGCAAATGGCGGCGGCGATGGCGATGGGCGCCGCCGGCGCCTGGACGGGTTCTGTCTGGCTGACGACAACGGAGAGCGAAGTCTCTCCCGTCATTCGCGATAAATTGCTTGAAGCCTCCAGCCGCGATGCCGTGCGTTCAAAGACGCGGACGGGAAAGCCCTGCCGGCAATTGCGTTCCGCGTGGACGGAAGCATGGGAGCGCAGCCCTGAGAGTCCTGGCGCGTTGCCGATGCCGTTGCAATCTTTGCTTAGCGAAGGCGCGTTGCGCGCAGCCGATCGCGCCGCTGTGAACGGCAACGCGAAAGCGCGTGAGATCGCTACGTATCTCGTTGGGCAGGGCGTTGGATTGATGGATAGCGTGCGCTCAGCTGGGCAGGTGGTGCAGGATTTCAAGACGGAGTTTCTCGACGCGGTCGAGCACATGAATGATTTGATCGAAGGGTAAAAAGGGCGGCGCTTATCGCGCC
>JBEVOS010000182.1:0-11972 GCA_040507435.1 Caulobacterales bacterium
TTTCATGTTGGCGATCGCGTTCTGCTATTGAATAGCTGAATGTTATGGCCTCGGCGAAAGCTCTTGGCGTGTACGCGAAGGTGTAAGCGTTCGCGCGTATAGCGTTTTGTTCGCGCAATTGTGCGGTTGTCACAGATATTGACCCGAGACGGTCGAGATCGACGGAAGCGCTCGCGGAGATCGTGGATTTGATTTCAAGATCTGTCGGCGCATCTATGGCGCCGATGCTATGATCCGCTTCCCGGTATTCGAGCGCTGCGGAAAACTTCGACGAAGATCGTGACCACTGAAATGCGGATGCGCCGTTAGGACCAAGCTTGCGCGTTATCGAGAATTGCCCGAGCGGCCATGCGGCAAGCGTCGCGCCAATAGCGCCGCTGGTTTGCCGTTCTATCGATTCGACTTTTGCCGACATGGTCAGCCAGTTGGTGAGGCCGCGCCGCATTTCCGCGATTGCAATCGGATCGCCGTAGCTGTCGGATTCGTAGGAGAGCCGCCGCGCGCCCAACGCGACGTTCCAATCCGTTAGACCGGGGCGGAGCAAGCTGGCGTCGATAAAGAATGGGCGAGAGATGATTTGCTGGCGGCCAAGAACATCGGTGACGATGAGTTGCGCCGTTCCTGCGCCGGAGACGAACGGCGTGTCGTCGATTGAGAACGGACCAGATTCGATCTGCCGGGAGCCCTGAAGAACGCCATCGACGTAGAGCTGTGCTGTGGAGCGCAGCGCTGCATCGCCTTCAAGCGCGGGTGTTGGGTACGTTATAAGCGATGGCGTCAGCGCGAAGCGTTTGCCGATTTGAATTCCTGCAAATGGAATAGGATCGCCGAGGGCGGCGTTCGTGACAGAATCACCGAGCCGTATGCGCAATTGGCGCTCTGGCATGTCGTAGGTCCACCGCGTTTCCAAACGGCCGAGCCGTTGTTCTTCGCTATTTAGATTTGTGAACCACGTGCTTTCGATGAGGCCTGCCTCGCTAAAGAATGCAGTATGCGCAGCGGCTGCGGCGGAGATATTTGATTCATCATCCCACTGTGTTTGCACATCATAATTAAGGTACGCGCCAGAATCTGCTGTGTCTGGCGTGATCGTATCCTGCTCACGAAATGACAAAGCCTGCCTTGTGAAGCAGGCGCTGTCGCAGCTCAGGATGATTGCGGATTGCCGTTCGTCTTCCGCGTAGTGGAGGCCCGGCACAGATTTGAGCGGGATTTCTTCGCCTGTTGGAGCGTTTATTCCGAGTTCAGTGAGCGCAGACCCGGATACCAAGATGCCATCGGCGGTTTTCCGTATGATCGTATCGACCGATGCACTGTGTTGCGGCAGACGTAGTTGCACGATTGCTGATGACGGCGCCTCCGCTGTCGCGAACGGCGCGGCGGCGGCGCTAGCGCAGAGATAGAATGCGATTGGTCTGGCCGACATGGATCATCTGTTCCAGAGCAGGCCGCCCGCTTTCCATCGCGCGCACGCGTACAGATTCAGCGTCATCCGGCACGCGCATGCGCACGGACGCCCCGGCCAGCAGATAGCGGGGACCATTCATGGCGACATCATCTGCGTCGATCGAAGCAAGTTGAATGTGAGCGTTGCCGGTATTGGTGAGCACAAGCGAAGGACCTTCAGGAGCGTCTTGAATATTCAAATCAAGTTGCGGTTCAGCGCCGCGCGGAACGACGAAGACGGGAAGCGACATTTCGAGTCTGAGGCCAACATTTGCGCCTCTATTCAGGGTGCTGGGCAATTCGCGAATGAGAATTCTGTAGGCGCGCTCTGCGCCGCTATCTATTGCACTGACGCCGAGACGGATAATTTGTTCGTCGTTCTCAGGCACTTCGAAAACTTTTGGCGTGATGAGCAATTCCGTTGTCGGCGTCATCACATTTTGTCCGTCTTGCTGACTCCAAGAATACACTTCAAGTTCGAAAGATATCGGACGGTTTCGGCCGTTGCGTAGCCGGATAGAGCTAATGTTGCGGCCTGGCTCAAGCGACACGAGAACCGGCGATACAGACACGCCGCCGGTTTGTGCGTTCGCAGGCGATAGAACGACCACTGGAAGCACAAGCATCGCAAAGAGGGCGCGATTCATCACCATGTCACCGTTACCGTTATCGTGTCGCTGTAAGAACCGGCGGGCACGGCTTGCTGCATGGGAATACGGCCGTACACGTTAATTGTCGCCGCAGAGCCTGTGCCGGACCCGGCGAGAGAATCGCCCGTCGCTGTACCCCATAACGTGGTGCGAGCGCCGTTTTGATAGAGCGTGTAGCCGAGCTGATTGGCGCCCTGTTTCATATAGCGCGTCGCCATGGACGCGCCTGTTCCGGCGCCAAGGCTGATCCCGAGATGATAAGGAGTTCCGTTCGTGCAGGTGAGGCTCACGGTCGTTGCGGCATCAACATTCGACGCTGCAATCGGATCATAATTTCCGAATGACAAGTCCTGCGCAATGACATCACAAGTCGCGAGCACGGTTGCGGTGACATCCATGGTGTCATCGTCCGTTCCGGCGTAGACGGGCGCGGCGAAGAGGAGTGAGGCTGCGCAGAGCGCAAGCGGTTTCAAGATATGTCTGTGCTTCTTCATTATGCCACCAACGCCACGCCGCCGCAGCTGATGCCATTTACGCGTACATCTGCTTCGCCGAGGCTGAGACCCAGAAGGTCAGTTATGCCATTCACGAGGCTGTCTAGCGGAGCTGTGACGGCGCTGAGCACAGAAGCGACGAGAGATGTAATTACGCTGACGTTCAGCCCAATGCCGAGCGTGCGAACTTCGACATTTGCATTGCGGAGTAGAGTCGAGACTGTCGCTTGAACAATATTCCGTGTTGCGACTGTTTTGATGACGCCATCGTCGATTTCGCGCTGTGTGAAACGCACGCGGTTCCATTCCTCTCCGCCTACGTCGATGTGTGAATGCGCCTGAACACGGAGGAGGCTCGTGCGCACGAGTTGCGCTGGCGTTGTCGTCATAGTCCGGCGAAAATTGTTCAGATTCGACATGTCTATTTCGCCAAGCGATATCGCGCCAACACTTGGCGCAACTTCCAGCGTTACTGCGCGGTTGTGCGGCGCTCCCGTGCACTCAATTGAGTCGAGACGTGCTTGGCCGGATGCGAGCTCAACAAGCAGCGGAATGCGCACACTGCCGAGCCCGGCCGCGTTCACGCTCGCTTCTAAGTAGAGGCGCGACTGAGCTGTGCGGACCACGACGCTATCGTCATCCGTGACAGTCAACCATGGCGAATTGTTCGGGCGCTCGCCTATTGCAAGCCAAAGCCGCGTGGATGCGAGGCCCGGAACGCCGGCGCCAAGATCAAGTTGCACTTGACGTTCGCCGCCTGCGATTTGGAGAACCGCAGACGCGAGATCCATCGCGCTGACGCTGATGCCGAGTCCGTCCGCAGAAGGGCTTTGATCTTGTTGCGCATAGGGGCCGATATCGATGAGCTTGCCAAGCTCAAGCGTGCGTTCGGAATCGGAGGCGGCTTCGGCGAGCTCACGCATCGCTTCGGAGGCTTGACGATCTTGCGGCGCAAGTAAGTTCGCCAGCGTATCCAACACGACGCCGGATTCGATTTCCGTCTCCAACGTGCGATCGTAGCTTGCGGCTTCGGGATCGAGGCGCGTGCGTAGCGCATCAACGAATGTAAGAAGATCGACATTCGCGCTGATAAGCGCGTTGTAATCCATCACGGAAAGATTCACGGAGCTTCCCGTCAATCCGCCCAGCAGTGCGTTTGCTATGCCCCCGCGCAACGACAACAAACGCGATCCGATTTGAAAGCTTGCGAGCTGGCGTTGCGCCGCTGTGGCGCGGCGCGTGATCGTCATCTGACCTTCCGGCACGAAAATGCGGGCGAAAAACAGTGGCGTCGTTGCGGTGACTTCAACGCGGACTGCGTTGGCGCCAGTCGCATTGGGGCGAAATCGTTGATTTACCTGAACGGAACGATCGGCGAGATAAACGCCTTGTGTAGTGGTGATGCGTGGGTTGGTCCAATGGTTCGCCTCGATGGTTTCGCGTGCGACGAGCGCTGCGTTGCTTGGCGATTGCACCGCAGCCAATGCGGCAAGATCCGCATCTCCCTGTAACCGGCGTGAGTCTAGATAGACGGCGCCGACATCAACCGCCAATCCAGCAAAGCCAATCATCACTGCGCCTGTCAGAGCAGTGAGGATCGATATCCCGCCACGATCATTCTTCAGAAATTGCAGGAGGCTCACCACAAGCCTCCCGTTCGAATTGTCGCTGTTGCGTTGATTTGTGATGGCGCAGACGGCGCTATGCCTGCGAACGTACTGAAGAAATCGCCGCTTGCATCATACGTTACGCGCAGCGTGATCATCGCTCCGTCACGCGTCATCGATACGTTCGGCGCGCCGCGCATTGAGGGCTGATCGGCCGCCGCAGTTTCAACGGCGTCTTGCGCTAAGGAAAGCCGCTCTTCGTCGTCCAGGCCAGCAATGGCGGCGCGCGCAGCGTCATTCGCGAGTTGCTGAACCGTGTGAGCTGTAAAGAAATAGCCGCCGAAGGCGACGATGCCGAGCATCAGAATCACCAGCATGGGCGCGACAATGGCGAACTCGACCGCCGCTGCGCCTTCGCGAGATGCGAAAAAACCGCGGCGAATCCTTCGCTTCGTATTTGCCGGCGCGGGATTCATTTGGCGCCCCTCCTTCTATCGCATGCTGGCGGAGGAGGGTTTCAGACGCGCGTATTCCAATTATACGAACTTTTCTAAGTATTCAAACGAGTGTTTAACCCGCGACAAGGGAAGGAGATAATAAATAGGTCGTTTGATAGGACCTTTTACATAATGAATGTCCCAGCGTAATGTGCGACTCGTTCTAGTGTTCGCAAAATTCGATCCGGAGTTGACTTATGCCTGATCGCGTCCAGGTCACGACTACTGAATTTATCCGTAATATTGGCTACTGGCAGAGTGAGGCGTTGCAACATCCCGTCGCCATCACCCACCACGGGCGAGAGCGCTTGGTGCTCTCTACGCCTGATGAGTTCCGGCCGGCGCTCCGCGAGGCGCCTCCTGATGCTAACGCGAAGGGCGTTGAGCTGAGGGCGGATAATTACGCGATCCTCAACAACCTGGATGAGATTTTCCTGCGCGTAAACGCGGCCTTGGAAATTCGCGCGGTCAACTCTGTAGCGGAGGCTTTTGTTGGCCGCAGCCGTATCGATATTATAGGCGTGTCCATTCTCGACGTGATGCCCCAGCCGCTTGGATCGATGCTTGCCGACAGGGTGCAGCGTGTCATTCGCACAAGGCAGATCGAAGCGTTTGAAGCTGGCGCTTTTGACGGGCGTGAGGTTTCAGTGCGGGTTGTTCCTCTGAGCGGCGCTGTTGCGGTTTTGTTACGCAATACAACGGCGGAACATGCGCAGCGCGCAAAAGCGGAAGAAACCGAGGCATTACTTGCCGCTGCACGCCATCATCCTATCGCGATGACTGTGCGGCTTGATGCGCGCGCGCGGATAGAGTCCATCGATCAGGCGCTATCATCTTGCCTGCGTTTTGAGGCGAACGATGTCGTTGGCCATCGGTTTGTCGATCTCACCGCGGGCGCGCAGCGCCGGCAGATCAGCGAGATGATCGAGGAAGGTTTGCGGCAAGGGACGCCGAACTGCGCCCTGGTGACGCTCATTGGCAAAGGCGGCGACGAGATTGACGCTGTGCTTTCACTCGCGCCGATCGTCAGCGATTTCGTCGTGCGCGGGATGTTCGGATTGCTGGTGGTTACAAAAGAGGCAGGCCGCGTCGCAGCCTAACTTCGCTCGCTGGCGCACCCGAAGGGATTCGAACCCCTGACCTCTGCCTTCGGAGGGCAGCGCTCTATCCAGCTGAGCTACGGGTGCCTATTGCGATGGGCGGCAAGCTCTAGCCGAGGCGGGCATTGCGCGCAAATGGCGTGAGGCGGTTATCGCGGATGCGGCTAAGATAGCGCGTCCATGATCATGCGGCCGCTCAGATCCGTCTTTCTTATTCTCATTTTCGGCCTGGCTTTTACGAGCCCGGCTTGCGCTCCACGGCCGCCTGAGCCCGCGCTGTGGAAAATCAGCGATCACAATAGCGAGATATGGCTGTTCGGAACGGTTCATGTTTTGCCGCCCTCGCTCGCGTGGCGGAGGTCGCATGTCGACGCTGCGTTCGCGCGCGCGGATATTGTCGTGTTCGAGGCGGACGTATCGCCGGAATTGCGGCCGGCGTTCGATGCGTTCGTTCGCGCAGAGGGCGCTCTGCCGGAGACTGAGCAGCTATCCGATCGGCTTGCGCCGGAAACCCGGGAACAGCTCCTTCGCGTGGCGCGGCAGTTGGGAATGGATTCCGCGCAGCTTGAGCGCGTGCGGCCTTGGCTCGCTGCGCTGCAATTATCGCTCGCTTACGCGCTACGACAGGGGGGCGATCCGGACATAGGCGTCGATACCGTTTTGGGGCGCGCGGCGCGGGCGCAAAACAAGCGCATTGATTATCTGGAGGCGGCGACAGATCAAATCCGCGCGATCTCGACACTTTCTCCCGAAGGTGAAGCGCGCTTTCTCAAAGCTACCCTTTCGCAAATTGAAGACGATGGCGGCCGCTCGGATGCGCTTAACCGCGCATGGTCGGAAGGGGACGTGCGAACGCTTGGGCGTTTGCTCGACGACATGTCAACGGAAGCAGGGCCGGAAGCACGGAGTGCGATCATCACGCGGCGCAACGAGGCATGGACACAACGTATTCAAGATATGCTCGCGGGAGAGGGGCGCATCTTTATTGCGGTCGGCGCGGCGCACCTTTCGGGCGAAGGCAATGTTGTTGCGCTCCTACGTGCGCGCGGGGTTCACGTTGAGGGGCCGTGAACGTCGACCCGGCGCGAAAATTTGCCGAGAGCTACGAAGATACAGCCGAGAATAAAGAAGAACAGCATGAGAAGCGCGGCGTTGAACGCAACACGATTTGGCCCGAGCGCGCCAACATCGATAAAAGGGTAAGGGTAGACGCCTTCCAACCCGCCACGGATCAACGCGTAAACGAAATAGACAAGTGGAAAAGCTAACCATCGCAATGCATCGCGCCAGCGCAAATGTGACTTTGGTGAGAATGCTATCCAATGCAGAACGAAGAATGTTGGGCTTGCATAGTGCAGCAAGATATCGGCCGTGAGCTGCAAGCCTTCCGGTTTCCAAAGGGAGCGTAAGAGCGCGATATAAATAACGCCGACAATAGATATGAAAACCGCCGTGCCGGCGCGCAGGCTTTCAGAAATGAGATTTGGTTTGAAGAGAAGTGTCGTTGCAACGAACGCCACTAAAATGTTCGACCAGATTGTGAAGAACCGGAGAAACGCCCAAAGCCCGCCGCCAAATCCAAGCGGACCGGTCGCGAGGATGTAAAGTTGCGTAGAAAGTCCGGCCCACGCAGCGGCTGCGGCGGAGACAATGAGCACGCGCTCAGCAAGCCGCAGCATTTATTCCGCCCCTTTTTGCCGCTTTGCCTCGTTGTTATTGCGGCGCGGGGGGCATGACAACGTGGCCGCGTAAGTTTTCCAGGACTTCAACGGCGCTATATGCGTTTTCATTTCCGGCTGGTTTTGCGCCGCGGAACATTGCGATCTCGGCGACTGCTTCGTACCGCGTCACTTCGCGTAACGTGGTGCGGCTATCCCAAAGCGAATCGTAAAATGGATCGTAGGCCCAGCCGTAATATGGCGAGTAATAGGAATAACGCAGCCGCCAGCTCGGATAAAACGGATCGCGATCGACATAGGTGCGCGTGCGCGTTTCCGTGTCGCGATTGGTGAGCACGAAATAATTGTAGCCGCGCTCGCGCGTGAGTTCTGCAGCGCGATAGAGCAGATAGGTCTCAACGGTTTCGCGTTCCGTTAGGGAATTGCCCCGGAAGGTTAGGCGGGTTCTGTTCGATTCCAGCGTTTGTTCAGCATAACCGTAACCGCTTCGATCGGCGGGCTGATACGGAGTCGCGGTCGCACATGCCGTCAGCAGGGCGAGTGCGGCGATCGCATAGTGAATTCGCATTGATGCAACCTCCTCGCCCCAGTCTTCAACGCATGATGCGCCAGTTAGGGCCAGCAGGCGAGGCGAAATCAGTGAAGCGTGAGCACGGAGGCGGCGGCGAATTTCGGCGGGGCGAGGTCCTCCCCGGTCGCAAGCCGCACCGAGTGGATGACGGCTTCGATTTCGCGTTTCCAGTAATCGAGGAATTTGTGGATGCGTGGGTATTTTGGCGCGAGATCGAGTGTTTGCCAGGTGAAGCTCTGCAAGAGAGCTGGATGGTCGGGCATATAATAAAGCACCTCCGCCGTCGTAAGCCTCCACCCCGCTAAGCGAAGCTCGAGTTCGTTTGCAGCGCCGCGTTCCGCCATTCATCGCCTCCAGCAGGCTTGCGGAGAATACCCGCAAGCCATAGAAGGCTGCCGCAAGTCGCGCTTTAGTCAATCATCTGATTTTGCTAGCAATTTACTTGCGCGGCTGCCACGTCGCTCCGTACAGGCGATAACCCTTGCGGCGTAAGCGTTCAGACCAAATCCCTACGAAAATCATCACGGTGCATCTGATGGCGAGCGGCGCAGAAAGCGGCGGCGGTTGCGTTCTGTTGATGACGTTCGCAGCAGAAAGCGCGGCCTTGCCCTCGCTTTGCCGCGCATGTAGAGAGGCCGCCTTCCCGCAAGGGGCCGCCTTAGCTCAGCCGGTAGAGCACATCATTCGTAATGATGGGGTCAGGTGTTCGAGTCACCTAGGCGGCACCATTCCCCCGTCTAAAGCGTGATCCCGCCATCGTAACCGATCCATTGGCCGGTGATGTATGCGCTGATCGGGATGTGCGACAGCGGCCTGCATTATTTTGCAGCTTCAGCCGTCATGTTTTATGGCCCAATATAGCGCGCGCGGGGTCGGATGACGCGACCATGTTCACGCTGCTCCATCGCGTGGGCGAGCCACCCCACCATTCGGCCTGCGGCGAAGATTTGAAACGGCGCATCGTGCGGCAGATCGAATTCGATGGTTAGGGCCGCGAGTGCTAAGTCTATGTTCGCATGATCTCCGCCCGCCGATTCAGAAGCAGCGATTGCAGCGGCGATTGCGGGCCGGGGGTTGAGAATCTCAAGCAGATAGGAGGCGCGCGGATCGCCATTTGGGTAGAGCGAGTGACCGATTGCCGGCGGGGTTTCCGCGCGCGCCAGCAAAGCAGATACAGCCGCCTTCGCGCCTTCGCGCGCGGCGGCCTCAAGAAACGCAACAGCGCGCGTGGCGGCTTCACCATGCAGTGGCCCGGTCAGTGTCGCATATCCCGCGAGTGCAGCGGCGGCGAGCGGCGCGCCCGTCGATGCGGCGACACGCGCAGCGAAGGTTGATGGATTGAGTTCGTGGTCCGCGACAAGAACGAGCGCGCGGCGCAGCACTTCGGCGCGCTTTTTCGAAAGTCCCCACGCGGTTGCAAGGCGCATGTGCGCAGCGCCAGGTGATGCTGCGCCCGCCAGCGCGTTCGTCATGCCGCTCAGCAAGCCAAACGCTTCTTCGGCGAGCGCGCTATTTGAGCGGCCGAAGCTGGGTGCGTCTTCCGCCGCGCGTTGTGCGAGATATGCAAAGCCACGCGCTTTCCCTGTCGCGCCGCGTGGGACCGTATTGTTCTCCGGCGCACGCGACAGCTCACGGCTCCATAAAAGCGCGGCCGTATCTTCGAGTGTGGCGCGCTCGGCCCAACCGATCGCATCTTCGCCGCGATAGATTAGCCGCCCGTCACGCACGGTGGCGATCGCGCTTTCCAAAACGGGATCGCCAAACGCGATCGTGCGTTGCGCGATGGCTTCACGGCTGCGGCCGGCGCGTTTGCGACGTGTGAGTGCGTCTATGTCTGGACCAGCATAGAGGCTCGCGCGCGGGTCATGTTCGGCAGGCCGCGCAGCGACGAGGCCGCGGCTCACATAGGCATAAAGAGTCTGCGGCTTCACATTCAGACGTGAAAGAGCTTCGGCGCGCGTCAACCAGTTCATTTATTGATTATATGGATCAAGGTTGACTGACGCAAGCGGTGATCCATCTATGCTTGAAAGCATGGACACCGAGAATGGATGCGGGTCTGGAAAGCGTCATTGGCGCTGAGACGGTGTTGTCAGATGTGGACGGCGCGGCTGGCCGTTTGATCATTCGCGGCCACGACCTCGACGAGCTTGCCGGTGTTGCGCGATTTGAAGATGTGATCGCGCTTCTCTGGGATGGGTTTTTGGAGGATTTGCCGGATGTTCGCGCTGCGCTCGGCGTTGGGCGTGTTGAAGCATTCGCGCTCATGCCGCGCTTTAACGCGGATGTTAGCGCGGTCGAACAATTGCGCATCGGGCTTTCGCATGTGCCTGATGGCGACGATCTGAAAACCGCGTTGCGGCTTGTTGCGGCGGGCGCCGTGATGACTGCTGCGATCGCGCGGGCGCAGAAGGGACTTGAGCCAATCGCGCCTGATGCCTCCTTATCTCATGCGGCGGATTTTCCACGTATGTTGCGCGGCGCGGCGCCGAGTGAGGCTGAAGCCGCGGCGCTCGATGCTTATCTCGTTACAGTTTCCGATCATGGCCTTAATGCGTCAACATTCGCTGCGCGGGTGATCGCATCCACGCAAGCAGGGCTTGCGTCAGCGGCGATCGGCGGTTTGTGCGCGCTGAAGGGCCCGCTGCATGGCGGAGCGCCTGGGCCGGTGCTGGATATGCTGGATGAGATTGGCGCACCGGAGAATGCTGAGGCATGGATTGATAACGCGCTTGCGCGCGGTGAGCGGCTGATGGGATTTGGCCATCGCGTTTATCGTGTGCGCGATCCGCGTGCGGATGCGCTGAAGCGTGCCGTTTCACGTTTGCCGAAAACGGCTGGGCGGCTGCGTGTTGCAGAAGAGATCGAAGGTGCGGCGCTCAAGCGCCTAGCGGCGAAATATCCGGCGCGCACGCTCGAAACGAATGTCGAGTTTTACACGGCGCTGTTGCTCGAAGCGCTGGAAATGCCGCGCGATAGCTTTACGTGCGTTTTCGCGTGTGGGCGGCTTGCTGGATGGATCGCGCATGCACGCGAGCAAATTGCGACACGGCGGCTTATTCGGCCGATGAGCGTATATCTTGGGCCTGCGCCGAAGAAGGCTGCTTAAGCCGTTCTTGCGTCTTCCACGATTGGCTCCGCGATTTCGCGAATTGGCGGCGCGGTTGTTGGCGTCGGCGGCAGGGCGAGCACGGAGCCTTGGCCTGCATCGCGGCCGCCGCGCTCCATGCGCGGGTGAATGAGCTGACCGCCGTCGCCATAGACGTAAACGAGGCGCGCCCAATCATTGTCGTCGTACAGGAAGGCGGGACCTTCTGGATCGAGATCTGACCAATCAGGCTCGCGCGGCGCATTGGCGGCTTGGTTGAGCCAGGTGCGCGCTGCGTTTTCATCGCCGCGCCCACGCGCGACTGCTGCGAACAGCGTGCAGATGCGTGACGACGGCAGTTCGCGATAGGCGTCGTCGAGCGCGGTTTGGGCCGCACTCCAATCGCCGCGCTCCATAGCGAGTTCCGCGAAGACGATGCGGCTCTCGCGGTGATCACGACGGCGCGCAATCAATTCTTCCATGCGGCGAGCCCGTTCGTCGCGGGTTTCGCCTTGTCTTAGATCGCGATACGCATGTGCGATCGCAGGATGCGGCGCATTTTCCCAGGCTTCTTCAAGAATGGACGCGGCGCGTTCTTCTTTGCCTTCGGAAACCAGAAGGCGGGCGGCGACGGCAGCCGCCGGCGCGAAGCCCGGCGACATGCGGAAAGCTTTTTGCGCCATGTCCGCCGCTTTATCTGGGCGGCGCTCGCGTTCAGCTTTCAGCGCGGCGGCTGTCAGCAATACGGCGCGACGGCGCCGCGCAACTTTATCTTCAACGAGTTTGCGCTTTTCGCCTTCTTCCAGCGCATCGATTGCGCCTTCCCATTCGGCGGCGGCG
>JBEVOS010000220.1:0-5617 GCA_040507435.1 Caulobacterales bacterium
CTCGTCAATGCTCCGGCGGGCCGCGTCACAGCGAGCGCTGCACCACTTCCACGTTGAAGCATTCGATGACGTCGCCTTGCTTGATGTCCTGGAACGGGCCGAAGCTCATGCCGCATTCCACGCCATTGATAACTTCGTTCACTTCATCCTTGTAGCGCTTGAGCGTCGAGAGCACGCCCATTTCCTGGATCACGACGTTATCACGCAAAATTCGGACATTGGCGCCCTTCCGCACAACGCCTTCTGTCACGCGGCAGCCCGCGACTTTGCCGACCTTCGAAATGTTGAACACTTCGAGCACATCGGCATTGCCAAGGAATGTTTCGCGCGTAAGCGGCGCGAGCATGCCCGACATGACGCCTTTGATATCGTCGATCAGGTCATAGATGATCGCGTAATAGCGGATTTCGACGCCCTCGCGCTCGGCAAGGTCCCGCGCTTCCTTCGATGCGCGAACATTGAAACCAATGATCGGCGCGCCCGAGGACTTCGCGAGCTGCACGTCGGATTCGTTGATCGCGCCGACGCCCGAATGCACGATGCGCGCACGCACCTCTTCATGCGCAAGCTTTTCAAGCGAACCGGCGATCGCTTCCGCAGAGCCCTGCACGTCCGCCTTGATGAGGATCGGAAGTTCCTTGGATGTCGAATCCTTGAACTTCGCCATCATCTGTTCAAGCGAGGTTTGAGCGATGCCCGTCACGCCGCGTCCGGATTTCTCGCGCTTCGCACGTTGCCGGTATTCCGCGACTTCACGCGCGCGATTCTCGTTCTCGACAGCGTGAAGATTATCACCCGGATCCGGCACATCGACGAGGCCCATGATCTCGACGGGCTGCGACGGACCAGCAGTCGCCAAGGTCTGTCCGCGCTCGTCTGAAAGCGCGCGGATTTTGCCCCACGCGCCGCCCGCGACGACGATATCGCCGCGTTTCAACGTGCCGCGATTCACCAGAACGGTCGCGACCGTGCCGCGCCCCTTATCAAGCCGTGCTTCGATCACGATCCCTTCCGCGGCGCGGTTCGGATTGGCTTTCAGGTCGAGCAATTCCGCTTGCAGCAGAATGGTCTCAACCAGCTTGTCTAATCCAGTCTTTTTCAGCGCCGAAACTTCAACATGCAGCGTATCGCCGCCAAAGTTTTCCGTGATGATTTCGTGTTGCAGCAATTCCTGCAGCACGCGTTCTGGATTGGCTTCCGGCTTATCGATCTTGTTGACCGCGACGATGATCGGAACGCCAGCTGCGCGCGCATGGCTGATAGCCTCGATCGTTTGCGGCATGACGCCGTCATCAGCGGCCACGACGAGCACCACGATATCCGTGACCTGCGCGCCGCGCGCGCGCATAGCGCTAAACGCGGCATGACCAGGCGTATCGAGGAACGTGACCCGTTGTCCATCTTTCAGGCGAACCTGATAAGCGCCGATATGCTGTGTGATCCCGCCAGCTTCGCCGCTGACGACATCGGTTTGACGCAGCGCATCGAGCAATGATGTTTTGCCGTGATCGACGTGACCCATCACGGTCACGACCGGCGGCCGCGGTTGCAGCACTTCGTCAGAATCGACATCGCCGGAGAGGCCTTCTTCGACGTCCGATTCCGCAACCCGTTTGACCGCGTGCCCAAATTCCGTGGCGATCAGCTCAGCCGTATCCGCATCGATCACATCGGTAATCTTCAGCATGTGGCCCTGGCGCATCATGAATTTCACGATGTCCGCGACGCGCATCGCCATACGGTTCGACAATTCCTGAACCGTGATCGTCTCAGGGATGATGACCTCGCGCACGATGCGTTCGCGCTCACCGCCTTGCAGCTTCGAGCGGCGCTCTTTTTCCTTCTGCTGCGCACGCCGATAAGCGGCGAGCGAGCGGACGCGTTCGTCGTCGCCCTCTGTGATGCGCTCAACCATGTCGAGCGTGAGTTTGCCTTCGCGGCGCTGCGGCGCGCCTTTTTTGACGGGCGCTGGCGGCGGCGCAGGGCGGCGCGCGCTTTTGATGCGTCCGCCGAGCTCGGCCAAAAGATTTGATTCGTCGGCAGGTTGCGGGGCAGGAACCACAGGCTCCGGCGCCTGCTGTTGGCGCCCAACGCTCTGCGAATTGGCCGAGAGCGACGCAGCTGCAGCCCGCGCGTCAGCAGCGGCGTTCGCTGCGGATTCCGCCATGCGGCGGCGCTGCTCAAGCTCAGCCGCGGCCTCTTCTTCTTCAACGCGTTTGCGCTGCGCCTCTTCCAGAGCGCGGCGCGCATCTTCTTCTTCGCGAAGCTTCGCTTCACGCTCCGTGCGCTCGGCGACAGCGCGTGCGACAGCTTCTTGCCGTCTGCGCGCTTCATCGTCGGTAATGCCGCCGGAGGGCACAGGCGCTGCTGACCGGGGTTGCGCTGGCTGCGGCGCAGGGCGCGCAGCTTGCGGCGCTGGCCGATTGATCGGCGGAGGCACGCCGGGGCCGGGCGCTGCTGGCGTTGCGCCGCCAGCGCCAGGCCGGTTTATCGTGCGCTTCTCGCGCACTTCGACCGCCACATTCTTCGTCCGCCCATGGGAGAAGCTTTGACGCACCGTGCCCGCACTCGCCGTCCGGCTGAGCGTCAGGGGCTTGCGGCCCGAGGGCGTGTCTTTGCTGTCTGCGCCGTCCGTCATGCCTGCCTTATCGTCGCTCAAATCGTCACATCATCCATTCAACAACCGCGCGAGAAGTCACGCGCGATGCGTATCGTCGTCCGGCGCCGGAGAGGCGCCGTCGCTCGGTCCCAATCGGCGAGCACGCCAGGAGGGGGGCCAGGAATTCGGAACGATGGCTCGGAATCCCGAGAGGCGGCTCAATTCGGCCGCCCAAGCCTGCGCCATGCGCTCCTCAAGCAGGCAAGCGTGTATCACACGATCACGCCCCAACGCCATGCCCAATTCCGCAGAGGTGAAAGCCCCGCACACAGCAGGCTCCACGCCCCATAGCCCGAAAACCAGCCGGGCAAGCCGTTCCCGCCCATCGGCTTCACCGTCGGACGCTTCCACAAACATATAGGGCTTGCGCCCGCGGATTGCGCCTTCAACCGCTGTAAATCCAACCGCCAAAGCGCCCGCACGCTTGGCCATGCCCAGAAGATCGAGGCAGCGGCGCGCCAGCAACGACTCCGTCTGAGCGGTAAGTTCAGAGCTAGCCTTCGCAGGAGCCTTCAGCGACTTCGCAAACGCGCTCTTCTTGATCGCCGCATTCAGCGCTTCGCGGTTGGCGCTCACCCAAACCCCACGCCCCGGCAACTTCGCGGCAACGTCCGGCACGATCACATCGTCAGGGCCAAGCGCAAAACGCACTAGCGCCGCCTCGGGCAATGTCTCGCCCGTAGCGGCGCAACGGCGCTCGCGATGCTTAGGGCCGATGGGTTTGACCTCGGCCATTGTCAGCGGCGAAGCGGCCTCAGGCCTCTTCGCCAGCTTCTCCTTCCGGCGCATCGATCCAGCCGGCGGCGATCCGAGCCTGCATGATCATGTCATTCGCCTGCTCTTCCGTCAGGTTGAAGCCTTCCAGCAAACCCTCTTCGCGCACGCGCTCGCCATTCTTGGTCTCAAACCAGCCGCGCAAATCGTCAGCCACCAGCCCGGCAAATTCGTCGAGCGTGCCGGAGCCCTTTTCACCGAGTCGCACCGCCATCGGCAGCGTCATCCCGGGAAGCGCCAGAAGCGCGTCCTCGACGCCCAATTCCTTGCGCTTCGTATCCAGTTCAGCGTTCATACGTTCAATATACTCCAATGCGCGCGCCTGCAGTTCTTCGGCGATTTCGTCGTTCAGGCCCTCGATCACCGCAAGATCGTTGAGATCGACATACGCAATCTCTTCAACTGATTCGAAGCCTTCCGACGCCAGCAATTGTGCGAACATTTCGTCCACTTCCAGCGCTTTGATGAAAAGCTCCGTGCGTTGCGCGAACTCTTTTTGGCGCCGCTCGCTTTCCTCGGCCTCGGTGAGAATATCGATCGACCAGCCCGTCAATTGCGAGGCGAGACGCACATTCTGCCCCCGGCGGCCGATCGCCAGCGAAAGTTGTGTGTCCGCGACAACAACCTCAACCCGGCCCTCTTCAGGATCGAGCACGACTTTGGAGACTTCCGCAGGCTGCAGCGCGTTCACGATGAACGTCGCAGGGTCGGACGACCAGGGAATGATGTCGATCTTCTCGCCCTGCAATTCGCCGACAACCGCCTGAACACGGGCGCCGCGCATGCCGACGCAGGCTCCGACAGGGTCGATCGAAGAATCATGCGAAATGACAGCGATCTTAGCGCGTGAGCCTGGATCGCGTGCCGCCGCCTTGATCTCGATCACGCCCTCATAAACTTCCGGCACTTCCTGCGCGAACAAACGCGCCATGAATTCTGGCTTCGCGCGCGACAGGAAAATCTGCGGGCCTTTCGTCTCGCGGCGCACATCATAGATATACGCCCGTGTGCGGTCGCCTTGGTGGAGGTTTTCGCGCGGAATGCACTCGCTGCGGCGGATGATGCCCTCGGCGCGCCCAAGATCGACGATCACATTGTAGAATTCGACGCGCTTGACGACGCCGTTCACGATCTCGCCGACGCGATCCTTATATTCAATGTGCTGACGCTCACGCTCGGCTTCGCGCACTTCGTGATTGATGACCTGCTTCGCCGTCTGCGCAGCGACACGGCCGAAATCCATCGGCGGCAGAATCTCATCATATTCTTTGCCGACAAACGCATCCGCATCCGACTTCTGCGCGACATTGATCATAATGTCCGTCGCAGGATTGAACGGCCGCGTCTCTTCGTCGATCACGCTGTCGTCCACCACGGTCATAACGCGCTTAAGCGTCATTTCACCGGTTTTAGGATCGATCGTCGCGCGAATGTCGTGCTCCGCGCCGTAGCGCGAGCGCGCCGCCTTCTGGAGCGCATGCTCCATCGACGCGATCACGATCTCCTTCTCGATATTTTTCTCGCGCGCGACAGATTCCGCGATCTGCAGAATCTCCATGCGATTTGCGGAAATACCGGAGCTCATGGGACTTTCCTTTCTTCGGCCGCCTTGGACCGCTTCAGATCTTCCTGAATCAATTTCTCTGTCAGCACGAGCCGCGCATCCGCGAGCTGGCTGAACGGCAGCACGAAATCCGCACCGTCGATTTTCATTTTCACCGTCTCGCCATCGACGCCGGTCAGCGCGCCTTTGAAGCGCCGCCGCCCATCGATCATGCCAATCGTCTCAAGCTTCGCCTCATGCCCTTCGAAACGCGCGAAGTCCTCAAGCCGCACCAGCGGCCGGTCGATGCCCGGCGAGGACACCTCGAGATCGTATTCGCTGCTGACCGGGTCGGCGGCTTCCAAAATTGTGCTGACTTCACGTGACAACGCCTCGCAATCGTCGAGGTCCATCAGCCCGTCCTCGGCGCGCTCCGCCATGATCTGCAGCTTCTTGTGCTTGAGGCCGGACAGCCGCACGCGCACGAGCCGGTAACCGAGTTCGGCGGCTGCCGGCTCGATCAGCTCGATCACCTGTTCCTCGACGGGGTTCGAGGCGCGCAAATGGGCTCCTTAAGCAACAAAAAAGCGGCGGCCCGGGAAGGCCGCCGCCGCCGCCCTCATCGAGGACGATCAGCGATG
>JBEVOS010000245.1:0-3569 GCA_040507435.1 Caulobacterales bacterium
CTATGATCCCGCGCGCTTGCCCACGTTCGGACAGCGCGATCATGGCGCGCTCACCATCGCGGCCGGCCCAAACAATCCCGTTGGCGCGGTTTGGATTGCTTTGAGCGCTAACACGTACGGCATTCACGGAACCCCGGCGCCCGCGCTTATCAGCAAAACCGCTTCGCATGGCTGCGTGCGGCTGACGAATTGGGATGCGGTTGAACTGGGCCGCGCAGTGCGCGCGGGCGTGCCCGTGCAATTGCTGGATCGTTCGCCGCGCGCGCAAGCTGCAACCGAAACGCCGCGCCCCGGCTAACGCCAGCTACCAGCGCCGGACGCGGCCCGTATCCAGATGAACGAAATCGGACGCCTGATAATAACCGACGCCGCCACGCTGGTTAGCGATGGCGGTGTCGCGCAAACGTATGAGATCAACGCCTGCGATGCGCACATCGATAGCGCGCCCATCCATGTGCAAACTGCGCGTTGCGACCCCTGATGAATTCGCATGCAGCGCCGCATTCGTCGCTGGTGAACGATAGCCGGAAATGATCTGATAAGGCTGCGACGCGCCCAGATGCACGTGCAGGTCGGTCAATTGATCGAGCAGGTTGCGATCGATTGCGTGAACCTCGTTGCTCCGGTGATCGCGCATTACACGATTTATCTCGCTCAGCGCGTCTGATTGATAAACGCCGCCTTCACAATAGGCACCGCGGAACGTTTCGCCCGTATGGGTGTTGACGAACGAAAGGCGGCGCGCCGCTGGCTGAACGCCAGAAGGCCCAATGCGCGGCGCAGAAGGCGCAGTGGTTGCTGTAGCAGACGATAACATCGCTGCGCCCAAGCCTCCGACGAGCGCTGCGTTCATTGCCGCGCCGCCTGCGAATTTGAGAATGTCCCTACGATTCATTGAGCCGAGCTAATGTTGCGAGTGGTGGGCGACAATAGGGCGAATGCTCCCCGGCGCAGCATGAAAACGCAGTTATATGATGCGTTTTGGCCGTCGCTGAGTGTTCTTATTCTTGCGCTGGTTGCATCTCTCAATTTTTCACTTTCATCAAGCATCGCGCCGCCGTCTGAACAAGCCTTGCCAACAAAAGCTGAACGGGCCCCTTTTGCGCCCTTCATAGCTGGCTCACCTCGCCCCCGAAGCGCCGCACGCGCGCTCGCGATTCCCGTCGATGGCGTTTTGCCCAACCAATTATCGGACACGTGGGGCGCCGCGCGTAGTGAGGGGCGAACGCATCAGGGCGTCGATATTCTCGCCGCCGCCGGAACGCCGGTGCGCGCGGTCGCGCCCGGGCGCATCGTGCGCTTCTACGATAGCCAACGCGGCGGTATTACGATTTACCAATTCGATGCGCAGGAGCGGCTCGTCTTCTATTACGCCCACCTGCAAGTGCGCGCGCCGCATATCGCGGAGGGCCAATATGTCGAGCAAGGTCAACTGATCGGCTTCGTCGGCAGCACTGGCAATGCGACGACCCCGCACCTTCATTTCGAAATTCAACGCCTCGGCGCCGAGAAACAATGGTGGCGCGCCGAAGCTCTCAACCCCTACCCCTATCTGCTCAGCGGAGAGCTTCCGCCGTGAGCGCCTTCTCGACGTGTTTGACGTGATCGAAATAACGCAGGATCGATTCCGGCAGCGCGCATGAGGAATGCGGATGCGTCGCTGCATATTCGTCAAACAGCACGATATCTTTCAACACCGGATCGGCGGCGATCGCCGCGCGGATATAGTCTGGAATCGACTCCGCTTCGTACCCATGCGCGCCCGCCGGTGATGCCGCTCGAAAATCGCCTGGCGCGCCGCATCCAGAATGGTCGAGGCTGCAGGCAAACGCAAAGCGCAGCGGATACTCCTGCGCGCTCCCCGAAGTCCTGAAGGCTTCGCTGTCGCGCACGAATTTAGAAAGGCCTGCAACGGCCTTCTCCGCCAATTGCCGCTTCATGAACGAATATGTCTCGCGATCGGCGATGTTGCCGTGCTCGAAAAACGGAACGAAGTCGAGCCATTCGCTGTCGCTCACGCGCCCCACATCGCCCTCACGGTTCGCGGGAACCCAGATCGGCTTTGCGTTGGAGGGATCGATTTTCTGCCGCAACACGACGAAGATCGCCCATAGATACGCCGAATAATAATATGCGTAGGATTTACGCGGCTCGAAATCGCCGATAGGCGCATCCATCGACGCTGTCGCGATCTGGTTTTCCGCGTCTGCGCTCCGCTCATTCGTACGCTCGGACATCAAAATAAGAAGTCGCCCCTCTTCGTCGCTGCTCCACGATTTCGAAAGCGCAGCGCCGATACGGTGATGCAGTTCTGCGCTCGGGAGGTAGCGGCTCGACGCGATATGGCCGGTGACGCGCGCCCGTCCGGCGAGCGCCCCTTGCGGCATGTTCTCGGCAAGCGTGCGCCACATCCGGCGCATATGATCTTGATGCCCCACAAGTTCGACGGAATTGTTCTCGTCGCCATAGCCATATTGCAACGACGACCACGCCCCGCCGAAATGGCCGCAGCCGCCGGAGCACACCGGGATGCTCGGCCCCCATTGCAGCCAGCAATCAAAAATGAACTTCTGAATCTCGCGCAATCCCCTGAGCGCAAGCAAAGTCTCGTTGTCAGCGTCGTTATGTGTCGTCTCGCCGCTGTCATGCTCGTACGTCTCAATGATCTTGCGCCAATCCTCCTCGAAGCGGCGCAACACGCCGGCGACGAGATGAAGCGGGGCGACAAAACCGTCTTGAATGACAACCTTCGTAACGAACCGCAGCTCATTGCCAGCGAGGCCCATCACCTCAAGCGCATCGAAATAACGGTCGATCTCTTCGAATCGGCCATGGATCACGCCAGCATGCGCCGCCTCGATCCGCTCGCCGCCAGCGCCAAACAAATCCGCGCGCGACTGCCGCCAAGCGCCGATGCGCTTGCGATAATCGGCGCCGCTTTCGCCAATCCCGCGCTCGGGGCGCTCAACGAGACATTCGAACTCCGCCTCGATCCGCACCCGCTTAAGCAACGAACGGTCACGAAAGATTTTCAGGGGGTTGAAAAACATGATGCGCGCAAGCCGCGCGATCACGGCAAAGCGCGCGCCTTCAGGGCGCCCAAGCCGAAATAATCTTAGGAAGCGATAAGACCGCCACGCTTGCGACGCAAAAAACAGCGCAACCGCGACGATGAAGCCTGTGATCGTGGCGAGCGTTGCCGAGTTTTCCAGAAACGCGCCCGCACCCGAGAGAGCGCCTCCGATGACCGAGAAGAACGCGAGGATAAAACCGCCGGCGTTCCCCTGTTCCATCGTCAGTCGCCCCCGCCAAATCGATAGCCCATGCGCACGCCGAGCTGATCGAGCCCCTGATTATGCCCGTCGCCGATGATATTGCCGTGACTGAGATGTGAAAAGAAGAGTTGCGCGGACCAGGACTCGCCCAGTTCCTTCGTGAGCCCGAGGGAGGTGCGGAAAAGATCTCGCGAGCCGAACAGGACATGCGTATCCGCAAACTGCGTCGATTGTGGTGTGCCGGGCGTATAAGGATTTTCTTCTTCACCGTCATGGATGACGTAGCCAAGACCC
>JBEVOS010000302.1:0-6561 GCA_040507435.1 Caulobacterales bacterium
ATGCTGAATCCCAGAGAAGGCCGTATAGTCGCTTGCACCAGTTATATATTCCTCGTCGAGGATGTTTCGACCGTACACTGACAATTTGAGATCCTGCGCATCAAATTCGAAGTCAACACGCGCGTTCACCAGCATGAATTCATCTTGCTGCGCGTAGCCTAGCAATCGACCATTGCCACCGACTGTGGTTCCACCATTTTCAGACCACCGCAAACGGCCTGAATAGGTCACCGGGGAAGTGTACGATACATCCAAGCGAGGCGTTATCGACCCGAAGGCAACTGGCTGCTCGTAACTGATCGCAAGGTTCGCCTGATAGCGCGGAACGCCCTGATATTCTTCGAGTGAAGCTATATCGCGGCCCGCTCCGTTGAAGAACCATTTATATTTTGGATACGTGTAAGAACCGCCAAACGACACTGTCAGATTTTCGATCGGCAGCGCAGTCAACTCCAACTCCGCGCCGTCGATGCTTGCCGCGCCGGCATTGCTGACAAGCGTCGCAACAGTGCCAGTTGGCAGCGTAACGAGATCGCTGCGTTGAATATTGTCATATCCAGTGTGAAATATGGCCGCATTCGCGCGTAGACGATTATCGAACCATTCCGATTTCACGCCGAACTCAGTGTCTTCGACATTCTCGGGGCCGAAGGACAAATAGCCCGCTGCAGAAGAGCGCTGGTTCACGCCACCCGCTTTGAATCCGGTGCTATTCTTCAAATATAGGAGGACATCGTCAGTGACGTTCCAATCCAAACTCAGCAAATAGGACGTGTCATGGAATCTGCCGCCATAGACGCCCAAGCATTGGTCGCCAATTCGTTGAGAAACAGGAACGACGCAGTTAACACCACCAACGCCGCTGCGATCACGCGCCTCTAACCGATTGGTTTCGGAGGTATAGCGAATCCCAGTGGTAAAGTGGAGATTTGAAAGAATATCGTAAGTTCCCTGGACGAATACCGATTTGCTCGTGTCCGTGTAGGTCGCGGAGTTAAACACCGTTGGGACCGGCTGGAACTGATTTACAGTTGCGGTATCGAGCGCGCTCAGATCATAGTAAAAAAATCCCGCCTGCCAGTTGAGCCTGGAATCGAGCGTGTCGCCCGAGAATTTGATTTCTTGCGTGATCTGTTGATAGCGCGTGTTCAGCGATCCGCCTTCGACCGTAATAACCGGCGAGTTGTCGAGATCGGCTACACCGGCATCATGTTCACGATGACTTGCCGAAATTGAGGTGATCGAAAAGTTCGGCGTAACGTCATAAATCGCCGTGAGCGACACGCCGTTCGAGTTGTGAAAACCACTACGCTCCCTGCCGTTCGGCGTATCGTAAGTGAAAGCATTCGTCACGTACGGCTGAATGGCAGGGTTCGCGCTGTAGACTTGGCGCGCGGCATCGCCGCCAGTCGAAGCATCTGCATAATTGGCGCGAAGGATCAGACGCAAATTGTCGGTTGGATCTGCTAGCAGTGTAGCGCGGATTCCCCACGCTTCGCGATCACCGACGGGCGCGCCGCCCGCGTTGATCTGCGTTCCATATCCGTCATTTTTGTCGTACGTGGCGCTCACGCGAAACGCGAGCCGATCCTCCACGATCGGCGTATTGACCGTACCGAAAACCATTCGGCCATCATAGCTGTAGAGGCCTGTCCGCAGTGTGCCGCTAACGCCGTCATAGTCTGGCATCAACGTCGTCAGCTTGAGAGCGCCGCCTGTGGAATTGCGCCCATAAAGCGTACCTTGAGGGCCTTTCAGAACTTCAACATTTGAGACGTCGGCCAGACCACCTGCACCGAGACCTTGGGTCGTCGATAAGTAAACGTCGTCGACATAAACACCGATGGGCGGCGTCAGCGAAATAACGGAATCGATCGCCGCTTGACCACGGATACGAACGTTGATGCCAAAATTGCTGTAGGAACTGGTCGACGCGGACAAACTTGGCGTGACGTTAGCGATGTCCGCTATATTGGTCATCGACCGAGCCTGAATTTCCGATGCGGAAAATGTCGTTACAGCGACCGGAGTTGTCTGCTGATTTTCCTCACGGCGGCGTGCGGTAACCACCACCTCTTCCAGCCCGCCGCTGGACGCAGCACTCGTCTCATTGTCAGAATTGTCTGCCTGAGCTGATGCGCTTGGCGCTCCGCAAAAGAACAATAAAGCGGATGTCGCAAGCAAAACTTCCCGCGAATTTGCAGCAAACGATTTCATTTTTCCCCCGAAATTTTACTTAATTTAAAATTTCATGGGCCTCATATCTTAAGGTTTGTTATATTTAAAGATGTAACTTTAGTTACGCTAGGCACTGCTGCTTCAATGCCACATATTCTGACGCGGCATCGGTCCAAGTCGCAGAGTAAATCGTCAAATTGGAGAAATCGTCGATATCCGCTTGTGCGTGAAACGTAAGCTATCGCGCTTGACGCAAACAAGCTGGAGCAATGAGCTCGCGTGTCTGTGCCCATCTTCGGCAAAAGTGACTTGGTTAAGCAGACACAATTGTAGATTTCGAGGGCGAAGCTAACGTGGTTGGACCAAGTTACGGGCGCTTAGATAGACGCGATGCCCCGTCGAGCGCCCAGGACCGTCTTCAATATAGGTCGCCGCGGAACTAAGACGGCAACGGAGTCCGAATATGAAAATCGGAATTGAAATAGATTGGGAGCGTCGCCACTACGACATGCCACGCGAGCGTGTCTTACTCGCCGACAAACTCGGCTACGATATGGTTTTTACGGCTGAGGCGCACGGCTCCGATGGAATAAGCCCGCTTGGTTATATCTTGGGCTGCACCAATCGCATTGGCATCGGTACGCGTATTATCCAGAACGTGTCGCGCCCTGCGCCGCTGCTCGCGATGACTTTTATGACGCTGCGCTACATGGCAGGCCCAGAGCGCGAAATTATCGCAGGATTAGGCAGCGGCAATCCAGCGATCGCCGAGGGATGGCACGGTCACCCTTGGACGCCAGCTTATCCGCGCATGCGCGACTATATCGAAATCATGCGCAAAGCCTTCAACAATGAGCCCGTGGCTCACAGCGGCCGCGCGCTCGAAATTCCATATCATGCGCCGGGCGAGCCGCCGAACTTCGCGGCCTTCGCGCCTCTTATGGAGGCCGACAATAGCATTCCGATTATATTCGGCGGCGCGACAGAACTCATGATGACATTGGCAGGAGAAATCGCCGACGGCTTTCTTCCGAATGGCGGCTGGTGGCCAGGCGCTATGGAATTCTATGGCCCCATGATCGACGCCGGATTAGCGAAGCGGAAAACGCCGATGAAGCGCGAGGATTTTCCGTCGTGGGCGCATGTCGATGTTCTTGTCACCGACGATCTCAAGGCAGGGTTTCGCGAATTCAAGGAATATGTCGCGCGCTATACAGCGGCGGGGCCATCCGGCGGGCACACGATTCTCATGGAAGCGCGCGGGTACGGGCATGTGATTCCGCGCATTCAGGAACTCTACCACGCCGGTAAGCTGGAAGAAGCTTATGACGCCATTCCCGACGAGTACATTGACGACCATTGGTTGATCGGCCCCATCCCACGCATCGTGGAGCGTTGGCGTGACAAGTGGATCGATAATGGCTGCAACCTCATCGTGCGCACAGATAATTGGCCGAACGCAAAGCCTGCGAATAATGAAGTCTATGAACCGCTTTACCGCAGCCTTCGCGACTAATCTCGCGCTCAGCGGAGATGCGTATCGAGTGGATCGCTTTGCATGATGAAGGTTTGTCAAGGACCTCTGCGACGGCCCGCACTTCCGGCGGCTACCGACCCCTTAGCAGAAACCCATGACAAGTCGGATGAAGCTGATCCGTCATGCTGACAATTAACGCGATCGCGCTGCGGCGACGAAGTTTTTCCACGTGTCGTCCATCTCAAAACCGGGCCGAGACGTCCATATGCGATCAATTAGAGCGTTTGCCTGTTCATCCGACCAACCTAAGTGCGACGTCGCATACAATGCGAAGAAGACCGTGACCCGGAAGTTCGCTTGGCAATGTATAAACGTAGGACTACCGGAGAGCGAGGCCATTAGGCTTTCAAAGCGACTTAGTTCCCCAAGCTGCGGATCGCTCCAAGCGACAGGGATATGATAATACTCCATTCCTAAGCGATGCAGCAGTTCCGCTTCCTCAGGTAGCGATGTATCTAGCCCATCTGGAGCGAGGTTAATGACCGCACTATAGCCGCTATCGGCGATCTCTTCGAATTGATCCGCCGATGGTTGACCCGCCGTCGCTGTCAAACCATCGATCTGAATGAAGTTGTAGATGTCGCTGATGCTCATCGCTCTTTTCCACAAGCCGCTCGGTCTCAGTGCCGAGGCTAATCTATTCTCCCACGGTCCGAATGTTCGCATTCATCCCATGTACGACATCGATGGCTTCGTTCGTTCCGAGGCCAGCTCATGCACCATCCGTGCATAGACTTGTATCCGGTCGAGGCCGAAGCCGCGTACCATAATCCTTATTCACATCCCCGGATCGAGCAAAGGCGGATACGGACCAAACTACTACTGGGCGTTTTCAGGCGCCATCAATCTTCCCGGTCATGGCGACCTAACTACTTGGCGTCTCATAAAGCCGCGCCAACCATTTGTATTTGCGTCATCGAGGCTCACTCAGTCGCCATGAACCGTTATATGGTCCAATTGAGTGCTCAACGAATCTGTGGTCTCCGCTATCGTCGAAAGTCGCTGAAAAGGCATTTAAGCTTCGCGCGGATGTGTCGGGCCAAGCGCCCGTCTCAATGCGCTTCATGACGATTTCAAGCGCTGCCACATATTCGCCTACTGAAAATTTGCAATGCCCTGCCCGATCGACGACGGCGGCACGATAGAATGCGTCCGCACCATTTTTATCGACAAGGTCTTGATAGACGCGCATTTGCGCAATCGCTATCAGCCCGTCGCCCGTCGTATGCATTCGGAAAACAGGCACGGTGGGGCGCCCCTGCACCGTGCGCGCCGTATGCTGATACCAGTGCGCCATCGCCGCGCGATCCGGGCTCAGCGATTCCGGCTTCGCAAGGCGCGCCAAGTCAGCGCTCAGATCAATCTTTGCCTTGTCATACATGCGTTCCGCGAAGGCGCGCGCGCCTTCATCGGCCGCGCTCCAGTATTCGTCGTAAGCAGCCGCAACGCTGCCGACGACGGCGCCTTGCCGTTCATACATGAATTGCCCGGGCAAGATCTTCGGCAAACTGAGCGCCGTCGCGATCATAGCAGACGACAACGCGTCGTCGCCTCGCCCCGATGGATTACTGGATTCATCAGTTGTCCAATAGGGCCATTGAACGAAGGCAAAAGCGAGCGCGATGCGTGCGCGCCCTTCGGGCTTGCTTACGGCGTCAAGCAGCAGTTTTTCCCATGCTGCCGGCGTTTCGACGTCATATTCGGCCAAGTTCGCGAATTGAAGATTTGGCGTGTTCGGCGCGAGCAGCGTTTTGAGCGCAAGAAATAGATCGAAGCGCTGCCCCGCTGTCAGCACAGGCGTGTGCGCGCACGTTGCCGCCGCGCCGGCGATGCGATCGCCGTGAAGCTCCGCCATTGCGAGTGCGACATGCCCACCGCCAGATGAGCCGTACTGAACGCGTAGCCGCGCAGGCTCGAAGCACTTTTCGAAAAGATCTAGCACCGACAACAGATGATCGATTTCGCGCGCGGGATCGTATTCAGCGCGGCGGCGCGCGTGACGGCCAATTCCGCTAAGCGCGTAGCCACGTCTCAACAAGGCGCGGCTTCCGTCGCCAAGACCCTGAGGCCCATCGCCTCCAGCTTTCATGACATAGTCGAGGTCATTGACGAGCACGCCATTCCAATCGGCTGGCACGGTCATACGATAGGGCGTACCGTCTTCGAACACGCCTGCTTCTTCGAACTGCGGCACGTTATGCCTCGACTATGTGAGATGTGGTACGCTTGAACTAAGTAATCAGTCCGCTCAATCTTGTCACGCGCTCAACAACGCGCCTCTATCTCGCGTACCATTTTCGGGATCCCTAACCGCGACCGCAAGATGCGCCGGCGCGCTTGCCGGTAGCCTGACGCCAGCTTTTGAAAATTTTTCTGACCAATTCTGTCTTGCAGAACGCTTGTGCTGCAAATTTCGACCGCACGTAGAAATTCTGCCGAGCGAAACCTTTTACGCCTTATCCCGCCAGCAAGCGCCACCGCCGAGTTTCTCGGAAAGCTCGCGCGCGGCCGTCACCAAACTCTCGCAAAGCTCGCGGATGCGCTCACGCGTCAGACGCGATCGCGGACCTGAAATCGACAGAGCGCCAAGCAGTACATCGCCCGCGCCGAATATCGGCGCGGAAATCGATGCAGCGCCCGCGTCGCGCTCGCCAAAGGTCGCGATCGGCAACCGCGCAAAAACTTTTCGCCGCTGCTTCTCGTCGGCGCCGGCGCCGAAGTGCAGCAAGATATGTCCTGCCGAGCCTTTATCAATCGGCAGCATATCGCCTTCGCGCACATGCTCGCGAATGGAATGCGTGCTGTCTTCCCGGTAGAGGCAAAGCCGGCTATCGCCGACCCGCTGA
>JBEVOS010000305.1:0-7854 GCA_040507435.1 Caulobacterales bacterium
GAACCCCGCCGAGCACCCACGCCAACTCGGCATGGAACCAGCTCGACGAAGCGACGCGAAATCAGCGCAATGCCGATGGCATGAAAGCCTGGCAGGATTGGCAGATGAAATATGCTGACGTCATCCTAGAGCAAGGCGGGCCGCTCGGTAAAACCAAACGCGTCGACGCCAGCGGCGTGAGGGACACATCGAATTTGCTGACGGGATATATCGTCGTGCGCGCGGACTCGCATGAGGCAGCGGCGCGCATGTTCGAAAATCATCCGCATTTTGCGTTTTTTCCGGGCGATTCAGTTGAGGTCATGGAATGTCTGCCAATGCCTGGACAATAACGCGCAAATAAAAACGCCCTCCCGTTTGGGAGGGCGTAGAATGCTCGTTTTGAAAGGAGGTGGCTATTCCGCCGCGACGCGGCTGACATTGATCTGCGCATCGAGTTCGCCAGCCGAATATTTCTTCGCCATCGCGGCGAGCGAAAGCGGCTTGATCTTGCTGGCTTGGCCTTCGGCGCCGAATTCCTGGAAGCGTTGGATGCAGATTTTGCGCATCGCTTCCTTAGCTGGCTTCAGATAGGAGCGCGGATCGAACTCGCCCGGCTTTTCGGCGAACACTTTGCGGATCGCGCCGGTGATCGCCATGCGGTTGTCGGTGTCGATGTTGATCTTGCGGACGCCGTGTTTGATGCCACGCTGGATTTCTTCGACCGGCACGCCCCAGGTTTGCGGCATCTGCCCGCCATATTGGTTGATGATGTCCTGAAGATCCTGCGGCACCGAAGAAGAGCCGTGCATCACGAGGTGCGTGTTGGGCAGGCGGCGGTGGATCTCTTCGATGACGTTCATCGCGAGAACAGCGCCATCGGGTTTGCGGGAGAATTTGTAGGCGCCGTGGCTGGTGCCCATCGCGATCGCGAGTGCGTCGACGCCCGTCTTGGTGACGAAGTCGACCGCTTGATCGGGATCGGTGAGAAGTTGGGAATGGTCGAGCTTACCGTCGAAACCGTGGCCGTCTTCCTTCTCGCCCATGCCGGTTTCGAGGCTGCCGAGAACGCCGAGTTCGCCTTCGACCGAGACGCCGCAGGCATGCGCCATATCGACGGTCTGCTTGGTGACGTTGACGTTGTACTCGTAGTCAGCCGGGGTTTTCGCATCGGCTTTCAGCGAGCCGTCCATCATGACGGAGGTGAAGCCGTATTGGATCGCGGTCGCGCAGGTCGCCGGGCTGTTGCCGTGGTCCTGATGCATACACACAGGAATGTGCGGGTAGAGTTCGACCAGGGCGTCGATCAGGCGCGCGAGCACGACATCATTCGCGTAGGAGCGGGCGCCGCGGCTGGCTTGGATGATGACCGGGGCGTTCACCTCGTCGGCGGCCTCCAGGATCGCCAAGCCCTGTTCCATATTGTTGATGTTAAAGGCTGGGAGCCCGTAACCTTGCTCCGCAGCATGGTCCAAAAGCTGCCTCAACGTGATCCGCGCCATTACCCTCTCCGTTTTGCGCTCCAGCCTAGAAGCGCGCCCGCCGCCCGCCAAGGCGGGTTTCTGCAAATGTCCGTGTTGAAAGAAGGGGAAAGCACCCTCCCGTCAACGGGAAGCGCCTGCAAATGGAATGCCGTGCGGCGCTATTCCGCAGCCCGGTTGCGGCCGTTACGCTTGGCTTTGCTTGAGCGCCTCCACGCCGGGCAGGGCTTTGCCTTCCATCCATTCGAGGAAGGCGCCACCGGCGGTGGACACGAACGTCAGCTTTGCCGCAACGCCCGCATGGTTGACGGCAGCGACCGTATCGCCACCGCCTGCGACGGCGATGAGCTTTCCGGAGCCGACGCGCTCAGCCACATAATTCGCGACGGCGACGGTGGCGGCGTCGAACGGCGCGACTTCGAACACACCGAAAGGACCGTTCCAGATCAATGTCGCGCTTTCTTCGATTGCTTTGAACACGGCTGCGACAGACGCTGGGCCAGCGTCGAAAATCTTTTCGTTGGCGCCGATCGGCTGGCCGATCATCCGCAAATTCGCAGCGCCGCCCGGCGGCAGATTTTCTGCGGTCGCGGCATCGACCGGCAGGATGATTTCGCAATTGGCCTTTTTCGCCGCGGCGAGAATCTCGCGCGCGGTGTCAGCGAAATCCGGTTCGTGGAGCGAGCCGCCGACAGGATGGCCTTGCGCAAACAGAAATGTGTTCGCCATCGCGCCGCCGATGACGAGCTTATCGAGCCTGCCGACAAGGTTCTGCAAAAGCTCGATTTTGGTGGACACCTTCGCGCCGCCAACGATGCCGATCACCGGGCGTGTCGGTTTGCCAAGCGCGGCTTCGAGCGCGTCGAGTTCTTGCTCCATTTGCTTTCCGGCGTAGGCGGGCAGGAGACGTGCGAGACCTTCAGTCGAAACATGCGCGCGATGCGCGGCGGAGAACGCGTCGTTCACATAGAGATCGCCGAGCGCCGCCATTTGCTTGGCAAGTTCAGGATCGTTCTTTTCTTCGCCAGCGTGATAGCGCGTGTTTTCCAGAAGGATCACGCCGCCTTCAGGCAGTTTCGCTACCGCGGATTTTGCGGCGTCGCCGATGCAATCGTCCGCGAACGCGACCGGGGCGCCCAACAAATCGGAAAGCGGCTTCACGATCGGCGCGAGCGACATTTCCGGCACACGGTTGCCTTTCGGACGATCGAAGTGCGCCAGCAGCGCGATGCGCGCGCCTTGCTTTTGCAGCGCTTTGATCGTGGGCAGCGCGGCTTTGAGGCGGGTGTCGTCCGTGACCGCGCCGTCTTTCGTCGGCACGTTGAAATCGACGCGGACGAGCGCGGTTTTGCCTTTGGCGTTGGCGTCTTCAAGGCGGCGGAAACTCATTTCGGCGCGGCTCCCATGAAATCCATTTTGCCGAGCGGCAGGCCGTTATGGCGCAGCAGGGCGTAGGCGGTCGTGGCGTGAAAGTAGAAGTTCGGAAGGCTGAAGCCGAAGAAATAATCCGAGCCGGAAAGCGTGAGCTTCGTGTCGGGGCCTGCCTGGAACGTGATCTCACGCGTGGCGGCGTCTTTAAAGTCGTCGCGGGTGATGCTCTCAACGATGCCGCGCGCGCGGGCGATGCGAGCGCGGACGTCCGCAATGGTCTTCTCCGCGTCCGGAAAGTCGGGCGGTGTTTGGCCAGCGAGGCGGCACATCGTGTTCTTCGCGAATGCGGTCGCGAGCGCGTATTGCCCAAGCAGCGGCAGCATATCGGGCGCCAAACGCGCTTGGAGCAGAATCTCGGGATCGAATTTTTTATCGGCGGCGTGGGAAGCAGCTTTATCGAGCCAGCTTTCCATCGCAGCGAGAACGCGCAGGAAGGTTGGCGCCGCAGCGTCGTGAAGATGAACACTCATGTTGAGGCTCCATGTAAAAGTGCGCCCAGCCAATATGCGCCGCCGAGCACGAGAAGAAGGATCGCGATTGAGCCAGCGGCCGTCACGGCAAGCTGCATCGCGTTAAGTTTCGCCATTTCGCCGAGAGAATTGCGGCGCGAGAAAATCCAGTATCCGACCATCGCGACGGCGAGGACGATAATCGCAACGAACGGCGCGCCGAACGCGCCGAGCAGCGCCGCAGCGGCAACGAAACCAAGTTCGATCGCGGCGTTCGAGACATTGATGCGGCGGGGCTGGCGCGCCATCGGCCTTACACAAAACAATTGGCCCCGGCTTTCGCCAGGGCCAAACTTTGACTGGTTAAATCAGCTTCGCAAGGGCGACTGCGGTATCGCTCATGCGGTTCGAGAAGCCCCATTCGTTATCGTACCACGACAGGATCGAGACCATTTTGCCTTCCATGACCTTGGTTTGGTCCATGTGGAAGACCGACGAATGGGCGTCGTGGTTGAAGTCCATCGAGACGTTCGGCGCGTTCGTGTAACCGAGAATGCCTTTGAGCGGGCCTTCGGCGGCGGCTTTGATCGCGGCGTTCACTTCTTCCGCGCTCGTTGCTTTCTTCGCGACGAATTTGAAATCCACGACCGAAACGTTCGGCGTCGGCACGCGGATGGAGATGCCGTCGAGCTTGCCTTTCAGCGAGGGGATCACAAGGCCGATCGCTTTGGCGGCGCCCGTCGATGTCGGGATCATGTTCAGCGCCGCGGCGCGGCCGCGATAGAGATCCTTGTGCAGCGTATCGAGCGTTGGCTGATCACCCGTGTAGGAGTGAATCGTCGTCATCATGCCGTGATCGATGCCGATCGCGTCATTCAGCACCTTCACCACTGGCGCGAGGCAGTTCGTGGTGCAGCTGGCGTTCGAGATTACGGTGTGATCCTTCGTCAGCCCATCGTGGTTCACTCCGTAAACGACCGTGAAGTCCGCGCCATCCGCAGGCGCAGAAACGATGACGCGCTTGGCGCCAGCTTCAAGGTGTGCGGCGGCCTTATCGCGCGCGGTGAAAATGCCGGTGCATTCCAGCGCGATATCGACGCCGAGATCCTTGTGCGGCAGTTCTTTAGGATCGCGCACGGCGGTGACTTTGATGGCCTTGCCGTTGATTACGATGGAATCGCCCTTCACCTCGACGGCGGCCGGGAAACGGCCATGCACGCTGTCGAAGCGCAGCAGGTGCGCATTGGTTTCCACGGGGCCGAGATCGTTGATCGCCACGATCTCGATATCCGTGCGGCCCGATTCCACGATGGCGCGCAGAACGTTGCGCCCAATCCGTCCGAATCCGTTGATCGCCGCGCGCACCGCCATATCGTTGTTCTCCTGAGTGGGGCTCTAAGCCTGCCAAGGCTATTCGTGCGGAGGATTTGCCGACTCCGCCGCGGCAAGTCCATAGTTCAACAGCGCAGAGCTGAAACCGGCTTTCGCCGCGACGGCGAGTCGCATAGCGTTCATATTCCCGCGCGAGTCGTCCGCAGGAGCCGCATCATGACGCAGATCGCCGTCAGCATTCTGGGTAAAGAGGTAAGCGTGTCCTGCGCCGCCGCGGATACCCAACGCGTTCAAGACCTCGCGAAGTCCCTTGATCAAAGGCTCGTTGCGCTTGCGGAAAGCGCACCGGACGACGCCGTGGCGCTGCTGACGCGTGCGGCGCTCGGGCTTATGGCGGAAAATCAAGCCTCTGGCGCGGCGCTCGCGCGTGCACATTACGAGATTGAGCGGCTGAACGATCTCGCGCTTGAGACCGAGCCTTCGCCGTGGCCGCGCCGCCCTGTCCTTGCCGCGCGCCGCGCTTGAACCGCTGCGTTGCGCCTTGAGAGCGCCGCAGAACGCGCTTACTTCTCACCTGGGCGGCTTCTGCGGCGTGCGAAACGAATTTAATCCCCTTGGCCGTATCTTCTCTATCGGGAGCTGTCCCCGTCTGGATCCTGGTCCAGACACACGGCGCCCACCTAGTACGCTAGGGTCTAGAGGGATAAATCCTCGCTCCGGCGCATGCGGTTCCGCCCAACTTTTTGCGATGCGCTTTGTCTGCTGATCTCGATTCCGAAAAAGCCGCCGTCCGCCGTGACGCACGTGCGCTGCGTGCTGGCATATCCGCACCAGGGGCGGGCCTGGCGCTGATTGAGCATTTTCCGTTGGAGCTTGTGCGGCTTGGGCCGGTCGCAGGCTATTGGCCATTTGGCGGTGAGATCGATCCCAGGCCGCTGATGGCGGCGATCGCTAAGGCGGGGCAAGCGGTGGCGTTGCCGCGGATGGAGGCGCGGGATGGGCCGGCGCGGTTCCTCCTCTGGGAGGATGCCGGCGCGTTGAAGCCGGACGCCTACGGCATGCTTGCACCGCCCTCACATGCGCGTGAAGTTGCGCCCAAAGTGGTGCTGACGCCGCTTTTGGCGTTCGACCGGGCCGGCCGGCGGCTCGGACAAGGCGGGGGGCATTACGATCGGACTCTCGCGCGCCTCAAGCCGCATGGCGTTGTCGCGGTCGGGATCGCCTACGCCGCTCAGGAGATGAGCGAAGTACCGGAAGGCCCGCTCGATCAGCGGCTCGATTGGGTCGTGACGGAGACGGAAGCGATCCGTTGCGGCGCGGCAGAGGGATTGAGAGGGCGCTGACGCCCGTTTAGACAACGCCGCTTCAAGAGAGACTTCATGGCCGGCCATTCGAAATTCGCCAACATCATGCACCGCAAGGGCGGTCAGGATAAAAAGCGCGCTCAAATTTTCACGCGGCTCGCCCGCGAGATTCAGGCGGCTGTCGGCTTAGGCGGGCCGGAGCCGGCGAATAATCCTCGGCTCCAGCGTGCGATCACTGCGGCGCGATCGCAGAATATGCCGAAGGACAATATCCAGCGTGCGGTCGATAAAGGGGCCGGCGTCGACGGCGAGAAACTTGATGAGATCCGCTATGAAGGCTTTGGTCCCGGCGGCGTCGGCGTGATCGTGGAATGCCTCTCGGATAATCGGAACCGCACGGCGGGCGATGTGCGCGCAGCGTTCTCCAAGAATGGCGGCAATCTCGGCGAAACCAATTCGGTATCGTTCGGATGGGATAAGGTTGGCGAAGTGCGCTATCCGCTCGATAAGGCCGATGAAGACGAAATGCTTGAAGCGGCGATCGAAGCAGGCGCTGACGATTGTGAGGTTGAGGGCGAAAGCCATGTCGTGATCTGCGCGACGGATGCGCTCGCAGAAGTTTCGCAAGCGCTTACGGCGAAGTTTGGCGATCCAGCCAGTGCGAAATTCGTATGGCGGCCGAAGATGACGATTCCGATCGAGGGCGAGGCGGCCGATACGCTGATGAAGCTTTTGACGGTGCTGGACGATCTCGATGACGTCCAGGACGTCTATTCGAATGAAGAAATGAGCGAGGCTGAGCTGCGACGGCTCGGCGGCTGAGGCTCGAAGGAGAGCGCTATGATCGAGACCGCAGAGCAGAAAGAAGCGCGCGCGGCTGCCTATGCGATGCCGCTTTCCGAAATCAACGTGGCCGATCCTGTGCTCTTCGCGAAGGATATCATGTGGCCGTATTTCGAGCGCTTGCGGAAAGAAGCGCCGGTGCACTTCCAGCCGGAGCATCCGCTGGGGCCGTACTGGTCGGTCACGAAGTTCAACGACATAATGGCTGTCGATACGAACCATGAGGACTTTTCGTCCGAACCGGCGATCACGCTGGTCGATCCGGATGAAGCGCTGCCGCTGCCAATGTTCATCGCGATGGACCCGCCTAAGCATGATGTGCAGCGCAAGACGGTGATGCCATCGGTTGCGCCCGCAAATCTGGTGCGCCTTGAAGCGCTTATCCGCGAGCGCTCAGCGAAAATTCTCGACGATTTGCCGATCGGTCAGGAATTCAATTGGGTCGATCTGGTTTCGATCGAGCTTACGACGATGACGCTCGCGACGTTGTTCGACTTCCCTTGGGATGATCGCCGCAAGCTTACGCGCTGGTCCGATGTGGCGACGACGCCGCCGGATTCGCCGATCTTCGATCATCCGGATCAGCGGCAGCAAGAATTGCTCGAATGCGTCGATTATTTCTCGCGGCTTTGGCATGCGCGTGTGAATGCGCCGCCAGCAAATGATCTCATCTCCATGCTGGCGCATGGCGAGCACACGAAGAACATGGACCGCATGGAATATCTGGGGAATCTCATTCTTCTGATCGTCGGCGGCAATGACACGACTCGTAATTCAATCAGCGGATCGTTGCTCGCGCTGAGCCAGTTTCCGGATGAGAATAAGAAGCTCAGGGAAAATCCCGATTTGATCCCCAGCATGGTTTCGGAAACCATCAGGTGGCAGACGCCGCTGGCATATATGCGCCGCACGGCCAAACGCGATGTCGAGCTAAACGGGCAGACGATCAAGGCCGGCGATAAGGTCGCGATGTGGTACGTTTCCGGCAATCGCGACGACGAAGTGATCGAGCGGCCGAACGAATTCATCATCGAC
>JBEVOS010000310.1:0-7174 GCA_040507435.1 Caulobacterales bacterium
CTCGATGATCGCGCGGCGATATTCGTCATACGGGATCGGATTGATCGACGGCAGGATCGTCATGTTCACGCCGAACGGCTTATCCGTCATATCGCGTGTGCGTTTGATTTCCGCTTCAAGCCCTTCAGCCGTCGGGAACATATGCGCGGTGATGAATCCAAGCGCGCCCGCATTCGCAACAGCCGCGACCAGATCGCCAAGGCCAACGCCCGTCATGCCGCCCATCACGATGGGCGTTTCGACGCCGAACATTTCGGTAATCCGCGTTTTAATCATGTGTTCCCATCTCCCACGCGCGAGGCCTGCCCGCGCCATTGTCCATACCCGCGCGCCGCTCAGGCAATGCTGTAGAGGATTAGTAAGGCGCCGTGACGGGGCCCTCAAGCGCGTCGGTTCCGCCAGGTCTGAGCGCCGTCCATAGGAAGCGCTGCGGATTTACCGGGCCAGGAAGGCTGATCGCGCCTTGCGGTATCAGGCTAAAGCCGAGCGGCTGAAAGAACGCCGCCGCCCCCACGAGAATGATGGCGCTCTCGCCGGCGGCCCGGCCAGCGGCGGCGCATTCCCGCACGAGCTGCCCGCCAAGGCCGTGATGCTGCGCGCCTGGATCGACCGCCAGCGGCCCCAAAAACAACGCCGGACGCCCGCCGACCGCGATCCGCCACATCCGGCATACGCCAGCGATCGCCCCCTCAGCAAACGCCACGCGGCTAATCTCCGGCAAGAAAACCGCCCCCTGTTCGCGCACGCGCTCGCTCGTCTTGGCGAAACGGCCCGGCCCGAAGGCGCGGTCCAGCACGGCCTCGATCGCCGCGCCGTGCTCTGCCTTTTCGGAGTGAAACTGGATGGACATGGGCGCGCCGGGCTAGAGCGGCGCAAGCGGGCCGTCAATCGCGTTGGTTGACACATTTCTTGATCGCACAACGTAAGAGGAGTGTTATCGGCAGCATGAAGCCAAGCGCAGACCGCCTCGACCTCGCCAACTACCCCCATAAGGCGGAAACCCCCGCCCGCTTTTCGGATGTCGACATGTTCCGGCATCTCAACAACGTCGCCATCGGGCAATTCTACGAAGAAGTGCGCTTCGCCCTCATCGCGGAGGCGCGCGAAAAAATCCCGCGCGAACGAAATTCCCAGCTTCTCGTCGTCAACGTCGACACCGCCTTTCTTCGCCAAGCGCGCTATCCTGGCATGGTCTCCACCGGCACGGGAATTACGCAGCGCGGCAAACGTTCTTTCATGTTCGACCAAGCGCTGTTTCAAAACGGCGTGTGCTTCAGCGCTGCTGACACCACCATCGTCTACACGGAGAACGGCAAAACCGCTGATCTGCCGCCCGAATTTGGTGCGATGTTCGACGCGCTGAAACTGCCTTCTTTCGTCGACGAACGTTGATTCATCAAATCAACTGAACGATCGCTTGAGTTGCGGTAAAAGGCGCAAGATGGCAGACATCGCGCCCCGCCGTGACCGAAGCCGCCAACTCATCCGATAACGCCTCTGTATCTGCGCTGCTGCGTCAGCGCGATTTCATGTTGTTCTGGGTCTCGCGCTTTTTCGGATCGATGGCGGGCGTCGTTCTCAGTGTCGCAATTGGCTGGCAAGTCTATGAAGTCTCGCGCGCCACAATGAGCGTTGAGCGCGCCGCGCTCATGCTCGGCATGGTCGGCCTGTTCACATTCCTGCCCGTTCTTTTTCTCACATTGCCTGCGGGCGAAGCCGCAGATCGGCATACGCGCCGCAAAGTCATGGCGTTTTCGCTCGTCGGGCAAATCGCCGTCGCCGCCATTTTGACGGCAAGTGCGGTTTTAAAAATCCAAAGCGTGACATTCCTTCTTTGCATCGCAGCGCTGTTTGGAATTGCGCGCGTATATCTGCAGCCAGCCAGCGCCGCGATCGTGCCAATGTTGGTGCCGCGTGAACTCTTGGCCCGCGCAATTGCTTGGAACACGATCGCATTCCATTCCGCCGCAATCATCGGGCCTGCGCTGGCGGGACTCCTTGTCGCCGTTTCGCCAGCATACGCGTTCGGCGCGGCGGCCGCGATGTACGCAGCGTCTCTCATCGCGATCTTTACAATCAACGCGAAGACCAAACCCGAAGCGCAAACTGGCTCTCGCTGGGAGCTGATGAAAGAAGGGCTCGTCTACGTCTGGAAAGAGAAGATCGTCTTCGGCGCGATCTCACTTGATCTCGCCGCCGTTCTTCTCGCCGCAGCGACCGCAGTTCTGCCCGTCTTCGCGCGTGACATCCTGCATGTCGGCCCAGAAGGCTTCGGCCTCCTCCGCGCAGCGCCCGCGATCGGCTCCACCGCTGTCGGCATTTATCTCGCGACGTTCTCGATTCCTGGCCGCGCCGGCAAAGTGATGTTCGCCGGCGTTGCGGTGTTTGCGCTCGCCACGATCGCATTCGGCTTGTCCAACACGTTGTGGCTCTCAGTCGCCGCGCTCATCATCCTGGGCGGCGCGGACATGCTCTCGGTCTTCGTGCGGCACACCCTAATTCAGTTGGTGACGCCCGACCCGATGCGGGGCCGCGTCGCGGCCGTCTCGAGCCTATTCATCGGCGCGTCGAACGAGCTGGGCGAGTTCCGCGCCGGTGTTTCCGCCCGCTTCATTGGCCCGGTCGCGTCGGTTGTGCTCGGCGGCGTGGGCGCCCTCGCCGTCACGCTCGGCTGGATCAAACTTTTCCCCGCGCTGTGGAAGGCCGATCGGTTAGCGTAACGCGCTCGCTCGACACGAGCACGCTGGAGCGGTAAGCGGCCCCACAAATTCTGAGGAGTGAAATCTATGGGCGTTTTGGACGGCAAGGTTGTCCTGGTCACGGGCGGCGGCAACGGCATTGGCAAGGAATGCGCGCTCTCCGCGGCAAAGGCAGGCGCGAAAGTCATCGTCAACGACCTCGGCGGCTCCGTGTCCGGCAAGGACGGCGGAAGCTCCGCTGGCCCGGCTGAGCAGGTCGCTGCTGAAATTCGCGCCAATGGCGGCAAGGCCGTCTACAACTCCGACAGCGTCACCGATTTCGCCGCCGTTGAAGGCATGCGCGAACAAGCGCTGAAGGAATTTGGCGGTCTCCACGCGGTCATTAATCCAGCCGGCATCCTGCGCGATGTGATGCTGCACAAAATGGCGATGGAAGATTGGCGCGCCGTGATCGACGTTCACCTGAACGGCACGTTCAATGTCTGCCGCGCGACCATCGAACTCTTCCGCGAACAAGGCGTCGGCTCCTACACCCTCTTTACGTCGACGTCCGGCCTGATCGGTCAGCTCGGCCAAGCCAATTACATGGCGGCCAAGCTCGGCATCATGGGCATCTCACGCAGCATCGCGATCGAAGGCGCCTCCAAAGGCGTGCGTTCTAATGTGATCGCGCCGTTCGCATGGACGCGCATGATCGCCACCATTCCCGTCACCGACGAAGCCAGCGCCAAGCGCGTCGAGCGCATCAAGAATTCGATGCGCCCGGAGCAAGTCGCGCAACTCACGACCGCACTCGCATCCGATCAAAGCAAAGACGTCAGCGGCCAAATCTTCGGCATTCGCGGCAACGAGGTGATCCTCTTCAATCAGCCGCGCCCTGTTCGCCAGATTGCGCTTCTCGAAGGCTGGACGCCGGAATCCATCCTCGAAACTGCACTGCCCGCGATGAAGAACACCTTCACCGCGCTCGATGTCAGCGCGACGGTCTTCCCATACGATACAATTTAACGCGCCCACTTTGCGCCATCCTTCCGCGCTTCACTCCGGCGCGGAAGGAAACGCGTGATGAAAGCGATCTTACTTGCAGGCGTTATGATGGTCGCCGCGTGCGCATCGGCGGGCGCGCCAAGCGCATCGCCATTGCCCTCAGGCGAATGGCGGCTCACCTCTCTGAACGGCCAAGCGCCGGGCGCTGAACGCAAACCGACCATTCAATTTGGCGAGCAAGAGGGTGTTGAACGCGCTGGCGGTTTCGCCGGCTGCAATCGCTGGTTCGGAACGGTGAGCCGCGAAGGTTCCGCCACAACGATCTCAAGCGTTGGCGCAACGCGCATGTTCTGCGAAGGCGCGATGGATCTTGAGCAGAGCTATCTTGAAACGCTTGGCAAAACCGCAGCGATCGAAACATCGCCCGGCGCTCTCATCTTAAAAGACGCGAGCGGCGTGGAAATCGCCCGCTTCGAGCGCGTATCCTGACTAGAAAATTGCGGCGAGAGACGGCGGCAACGCGCCTGTAGTCACATATTGCCAGCCATAGTAAGCGAGCACGCCAGCCATGAAACCAAACGGCAGGCCCATCAGCGCGCCCACATATCCATTGCCGAAGCGCTCCTCGCCCGAGCGCTGGCCGCGCTCGAAGAAGCGCAACAGAAAACCGCCAGCACCGCCAACAAGGCCGGCCCAGCCCCACACATGCCACCAGATCACGCAAAGGCCGATCATGCCCGCGCACACGGTGAGGCTCAGCAGCCACTTGAGGAAGTCGCGAAATCTCACGCCCGCTCGCTCATGTGCACTTAGCGCCCCCGCGCGCATGTCCCCAGCACATGAAACTATCCTCTGCCCCGTCCGTCGAGCGGCCATAGCAGACTGACGACGTCAGGTTGAGAGGCGATGAACGGAGCGGCGTCGTTTTCTATGCGCCTGCCCGAATGGGCGCAGGGGCCGCCGGATTGAGGTAAGGCCGCAGGTCAGACCACGGAATCAATACCTCAGCCCCGCCAAGCGCGTGCGGCCCTCCGAAGCTGTAAGGCGGAAAAAGGATCGTGAGCCCATCCTGCCCGATCAGCCACAGATGCGGCTTGGTCGCGCTTTCCCGAACGTCCTGCGGCGGCGGCTGAAACTCATATTCGCGAAACTGCCGGGTGATGGCCGCAATAGAGCGTTGCGTGATGAAATCTTCCCAGCCGCTGCCTGAACGGAAAACATCGCCCGCTTGGATCGGCCGTCCTTCGCCGCTCATCAGCACCGTGACGGCGCGATAAGAATTATTCGGATGAGCGGCGCCCAGCGTGTTCTCATACACATTGAAGCGCACGGAAATGAGCGCCGGGCCTGCATAGACGATCTCATACGAGACCGCTTCGTCGGTTTGATCCTCAAGCCTGTATTGCGGCTGCTGCGCGACCAATTGATTGAAGCGCTGCGCTTGCGGCGTCGATGCGCCGTCGATGCGCGGATAGCGAATATCCCTCACGATCGCGGCGGGCGCCGCATCGCCAAGACCGGAATCAGCGGCGGCCTGCGCCGTCACCGGCTGCGCGTTCACCATTTCGACGCGTTGGAAAACGTAGCCGCCAATCTCCTGCACGGCTGTCTGCGCCTCGGCGGCGCGCTCGCGCAATTTCGATTCGATGCAGGAATTTTGATCCGCCGTGAGCTGCGCATCCGGATCGATCACGCCGCACGCGACGCGCTGCGCCTCCAGCCAGCGGCTTTGGCTCTGCGCGAGCAGCTGCGCCCCAGCGTCAGACACGGAAGCCGCCTCGGCCACCAGCGCCTGACGGACGCTTTGATCCAGTTCGCCGAGCTTGGGATCGGCGCACATGCGTTGAGCAAATGCATCCGAACCGCAACGCCCCAGAGCGCTGCTCGCACCCTGCGCGCCGCCTGCGTTTTGCTGCTCACCGCATGCTGCGAGCAGAGAAACAATCGCCAATGCCGCGAAACGCGCTCTCATTGTTCTTCCTGTGCGCTCTCGTGAGCCCAAACTTGCCACATCGCGCAGCCCCCGTCATGTCCATGCAAGCGCCGCGCGCATGGACGAGAACCTAGGCCGCCGCCGCCTTCGCGGTTAGGAACGCCCATGCCTCCAAGCCACCTTTACCGGCCAGCGCCGCTCTTCCCGACATTAGGGGCCGAATTCGCCGATCCCGTGGCGCCTGCCGCCTTTCCGATGGCGAAACTGCGTTGGCGCAATGACGTTGCCGCGCGCCACATTGGGCTGGACACCCTCACGTCTGACGAATGGGCGGCGCATTTCGCACGCTTCGAGCCATTGCCGGACAACATCCCGGCGCCGCTCGCGATGCGGTATCACGGCCATCAATTCCGCAATTACAACCCCGACATCGGCGATGGCCGCGGATTTCTTTTTGCGCAAATGCGCGACGATCAAGGCCGCCTGATCGATCTCGGCACGAAAGGTTCGGGCCAAACGCCCTACTCACGCTTTGGCGATGGCCGCCTGACGCTCAAGGGCGGCGTTCGCGAAATTCTCGCGGCAGAAATGCTGGAGGCGCAAGGCGTCAAAACCTCGAAGGCGCTCTCCTTATTCGAAACAGGCGAAGCCCTTGAACGCAACGACGAGCCCTCGCCGACGCGCGCCGCCGTCCTCGTGCGTCAGCAACATTCGCATATCCGCTTCGGAACGTTTCAGCGCTGCGCATTCTTTGAACGCGCAGATTTGATCTCACAACTCATCGACTACGCCGGTGAAGCCTACTTTCCGAACGTCCTCGATGCAGCGCCCGCGGAACGGCCCGCGGCGCTGCTGCGTGAAGTTGTGCGCGCGACCGCGGATATGGCCGGCGGATGGATGGCGGCAGGCTTCGTTCATGGCGTCCTCAACACGGATAACTTCGTGCTTACGGGCGAAAGTTTCGACTACGGCCCGTGGCGCTTTCTCCCCGCCAGCATCCCAAGCTTCACCGCTGCGTACTTCGATCAGCAAGGGCTCTATTGCTTTGGCCGCCAACCGGAAGCGGCGAGTTGGAATCTCGCGCAGCTTGGCGGCTGCTTGGCGCTCGTTAGCGAAATTCCGCTGCTCGAATCGGAATTGCGAAACTTCACCACCGAGTATCAACGCGCTCTGCGCGAAAAAGTGTTCACCCGGCTAGGCGTGAAGCAAACCGATCCCGGCGCAGATATAGAATTTCTCTCCGCGCTCTTTCAATGGATGGGCGCAACGCAAATCTCCTGGGATCAATTCTTCCATGACTGGTTCTGCGTCAGCGAAACGCGCGCCGATGTAAGCCCGCTCGCTGCGCATTATGCGGCGCCCGAATTCGCGCTGCTTCGCACCGGCCTTCTGCAACGCGGCCCCCTACGTCCCGAACGGCTTAATCATCCCTATTTCCAACGGTCCTCACCGGTCAGCTTGGTGATCGAGGAAGTCGAAGCGCTGTGGACGCCGATCGCCGAATCCGATGATTGGTCTCTCTTTCAGGAAAAGATTGCGGCCATCCGCACGCTAA
>JBEVOS010000319.1:0-5479 GCA_040507435.1 Caulobacterales bacterium
AACCGCGCGCGCGCAGGCGCTCGGGAGCGACGCTAAAATTCTTGGCGGGAAGGATTGGGAAACACGCATCCGCGCGCTCGCCGTATCCGTATCACCTGCTCAGCTTTCGCGCCTTTGGCAAATGTTGCTACGCGCCTTGGAAGAAGCGCAACGCGCACCCGATCCGATCGCTGCGGCGGAAATGGCGATGGTGCGTTTGTGCGCGGCGCAAAACCTGCCGCCTCCGGAAGAAGCTGCACGCTTGCTGCGTGAAGGCCCGCGCGCGGGCGCGTCCGCCCCCTCGGGCGCAACACCCGCCCGGCCCAATCCGGGCGCAACAGTCAATGCCGCGCCGCAGCAACATCACGAGCCCGAAACGCTGCTTCGCTCATTCGATGATGTGCTCGCGCTTGTCGCATCGTTGCGCGACATCGATCTTGAAGTTTCGCTTGAGCGTTATGTGCGGCTGACAAAGTTTTCACCGGGAGAAATTGTCTTTCAGCCCGTGACAGGCATGCCGGAAGATTTGCCACGGCGTCTGCATCTTGCGATCAAAGAAGCGGCGGGCGAGATTTGGACGATCCGGGCAGACGGCGCCTCCGGTGTCGAAAGCCTTGCCGAACGGCGTCAGAAAGAACGTTTCAAAGCACTTGAAGATTTGAAGCAGCATCCGTTCGTCGCGGAGGCATTGAAGAAATTCCCTGGCGCCGAAATCACCAATGTCACGCAAGCGCCCGAAAGCGGGCCAGCCGAAGGTGAAATCGTGCCGCTGCGAAAAAAGGAAAATGAGCGATGAAGGATATCTCGCAGATTATGCGCCAGGCGCAGGCCATGCAGGCAAAGATCTCCGAAGCACAGAAGAAGCTGGAGACGATGGAAGTTGAAGGAACTGCAGGCGGCGGCATGGTGAAGCTTCGGCTGTCCGGCAAGAGCGCGCTTCTGGGCCTCACCATTGATCCGTCCCTACTTCAACCGAGCGAAGCGGAGATCGTCGAAGACCTCGTCAAAGCCGCGCATGATGACGCGCGGCGCAAGCTTGAAGAAGCTCAGAACGAAGAGATGAAGGGCATTTCGGGCGGGCTTGGCATGTTGCCTGGCTTCAAGCTTCCGTTTTAAGCGCCATGAAAGACGAAGCGCCAGAAGGCTATGAATTGATCCGGCGGGAACCGGGCGAATTCGCGGAAGCGACAGGATGGTTCACGCTTGTCGGCCCTCTTTATCGCAAGACCGGCTTACCTGCGGGACAATCCGCCATAAGATTTTTTGCTGGACCCAAATTCCGCAACGCCGTCGATCAGGCGCATGGCGGGATGCTTGCCGCGTTCATGGATACGGTGCTCGTGCACGCCGCGCGCGGCGAGGGCGTTCCCGGCACATTCGTCACGCTGTCCATGACGGTGAATTATTTATCCGGCGCCCCGCTCGGCGAATGGATAGAGGGCGAAGGCAAGGTGCTGCGCGCCGGCGGCCAAGTCGTCTTTGCAGAGGGCCATGCGCGCGCCGGCGATAAATTGATCGTCCACGCGAGCGGCTCATTCCGCAAAATCACGCGCGGCTAGTTCACAATTAAATCCGCTGCGCGCCACGCAAGCGCCATGGCGGGGGCGTTTGTGTTGCCTGTCGTCAATGAAGGCATGATCGACGTATCGACGACACGAACGCCTTCTACACCGCGCACGCGCAAATTGGTATCGACAACAGATTGCGCATCTGATCCCATGCGGCAAGTTCCTATGACGTGAAACGCTGTCGTCCCAAATTCCATGGCCGCGTTGATTACTTCATCGTCGTCATCCCAGTTGAATGCTGGGCCAACAAATTTAGGCGAAAGCGGCTCCATCGCTGGTTGCTGCATCATTTTATGAACGTACCGCACGGTATCGATCGTGTGACGCCAATCGTTTTCAGTATCCATGTAGTTGGCGTCGATCATCAGCGGCGCCCCCGGATCAGCTGATGTAATTTGGCAATAGCCCTGGCTTGTTGGGCGTCCGTAATATTGATGCACGGTGAACGCATCCTCAGGCCGTATTGCAGTCTGGCCATCGTTCTGAATCGCGCCCAGCAGCATAAAGCCTAGCTGCGAATCCGGCCGGTCGAGGTCTGGACGCGACTTTATGTACCCCATGAGTTCATAAGCGCTGTGAGTCATCGGACCGTTTTTGAACAATTGATAGCGCACGACATTCCAATAGAGCGCTAACCCTCTGAAGCTCGCGCCAAAACTGCCTTTTGTAACGATATACGGCATCGGAAAATTGAGATGATCGCGCATGTTTTTTCCGACGTTAGGAGAATCCGCGATCGCGGGAACACCCACCGAATTGAGATGCGCCGCAGGCCCCACACCTGACATCTGGAGCAATTTGGGAGATTCCAATGCGCCCCCGCTCAAAATGACCTCGCCGCCAATACGCAATTCTCGTTCGCCGGCGGCATCTCGCACTGAAAGCGAGGCCGCTTTCGCGCCGTCAAAATTAATGCGCAGCACTTGCGTGTTCACCAACACGAATACATTTGCGCGCTGCATCGCCGGGCGGAGAAAAGCGCGCGCCGCGCTCATGCGCTGCCCGCGATAGATCGTGCTTGGTTGATACCCGAAACCACCATGCAAAGGCACATCGTTCGGATCAGGGACGCGCGCCGCACCCATTTGTTCGCCAGCACTTAACAGCGCTTCACTCAGCACAGTGCGCGTCGTCTGCATCGAGATTTTGAGGGGACCATCGGCGCCACGCGATTCATTTGCGCCGAGCGCATGGCCTTCCATTTCTCTGTAGGCGCGGGCCATATCCGGCCATCCCCACCCGGTGCAGCCAGCCGCGAGCCAATCATCGTAATCGCCAGGAAGCCCACGCGCGTAGACCATGCCGTTGATCGAACTTGAGCCGCCGATCCCGCGCCCTTTAATCCAGGGCTGGACGCCGTGATTGCGGCCTTTCCGCGCTTCGTAAAAATAGAGATGAGGACTACCGGGCGTGTAAAGGCGCCCCAGCCCTCTTGGCATGTGAATCAAAAAATTATCGTCCATCGGACCAGCTTCGACCAGCAGAACCGAATGCCGCCCGCTCCTGGATAAGCGATCCGCTAAGACGCACCCTGCGGATCCCGCTCCCACGATAATGTAGTCGAACGCTTCCATATCCCCGCCTGATCTTTTTTAGCGCTCTGCACCGTCTTACCGGGCGCAATGCTGGAACATACTCAGCCCTTATTCAAACCCCAGCCGGAGCGCACGAAGCATTCTATTGCCCGGCCCAAGCGAGTTGATACATCGCTGCGTAACTTAATATAAAATGGGGTAAGCGGAAATATAACGACACCGCCTATATGCGCGAAAGCTTTGCGCGTTAGTTCACCCAACTTGGAAACAGCGCGCTGCGTGCAGAGTCGAGTCTGTCATAGCTCCAGAGTCCGTCTTCCGAGTTGGTCTCGCCCTTTTTGGGCCATTCAGAAACTGTGGCGAGCCGCCGCCCGCTAAAGCTTACAATCTCGCCCGTTAATGGCGCTGAGCGCGGAGATGCAAGCCATCCGACGATCTGCGCGACATTGTCCGGCGAAAGCTCGTCGCGCTTATCTTCAGAGAATAAATCTCCGCCCCAAAGCGGAGTTGTCATGCCGCTGAAGGCGAGCGGGGCAATCGCGTTCACGCGCACGCCGAAGCTTGCGAGTTCTTTCGCCAACATCATTGTAACGCTCGCAATTCCGCCCTTGGCCGCCACGTAGTTCACGTAACCTGGCTGCCCATGCAGACCATTGCCGGACGTCGTGTTGATGATAGACGCATTCGCAGGCTTCCCCGTTTTCTTAAGTTCGCCCTGCCAATGCATGGCGGCAAATTTCGAACAGATGAACGTACCTTTTAGGTGAATGCCGAGCACGCTATCCCAATCTTCTTCCGTCATATTGACAATGAATTTTGGCCGCGAATTGCCTGCATTGTTCACCAGCACATCGAGCCGGCCGAATTCGCTGATCGCTTTTTCCACCAGGCTCTTGCCTGTATCCCACAAGCTCACATCTCCGACACACGCAATGGCCCGCCCGCCTTTGTCGCGGATCATCGCGGAGGTCTCTTCAGCTGTCGTCCCGTTGAAATCGTTGACAACTACCGCCGCGCCATCGGCGGCGAGACGAAGTGCTTCACCCCGCCCGATTCCGCCGCCAGCGCCTGTGACGATTGCGACTTTGCCTTCCTGATCGAACATGTCTGCTCCCTTATTTCTCGCGTATCCGCGTCGCATGTCATAAGCAACATATATGATATGTCGCCATGCGCGACGCGGACGGACGCCCTCGCCGGGCGGCGCCGGGCGCGCTATCTTGCGAGTCGATGCGCTCTAAATCCGCGACCGCCGCTCCAGAGATCGAAGCCTTGATCTCACTTCTGGCCAAAGTGCCGGGGCTTGGACCGCGCTCGGCGCGCCGCGCCGCGCTTCAGCTCTTGAAACGCAAAGACCAATTGATGAGCCCGCTCGCCGCGGCCCTGACGGAGGCGGCCGACAAGGTCAAAGCCTGCTCGCAATGCGGCATGCTGGATACGGCCGACCCATGCACGCTGTGCACAGCGCCTAATCGGGACGACGGCTTGATTTGTGTGGTGGCCGAAGTTGGCGATGTGTGGGCGCTTGAGCGCGCGGGTGCGTTCCACGGTCGCTACCACGTGCTCGGCGGCGTTTTGGCGGCGCTTGACGGCGTGCGGCCAGAAGATTTGCGTATTGCGCACCTTATCGAACGCGCGAGCCGCGAAGGCGTGCGGGAGGTCATTCTGGCTCTTTCGGCCACCGTCGATGGTCAAACGACCGCGCACTATCTCACCGAGCGATTGCAGCCGCTTGGCGTCATGGTCTCACGCCTGTCTCATGGGGTGCCTGTTGGCGGCGAACTCGACCTCCTCGATGACGGGACGCTGTTCGCCGCGCTTAGCAGCCGAAGGCCATTCTAACGGCGGGAGCCGCTCTCATGTCCCTACGTGTCGGTGACTATATCGAGAGCGCGGCCACGACGCCGCTCGTTGATTTCGTCGCGCGCACGCCTTGGGACATGACGCAAAATTCTGAAGCGATCGTGCGCCGGTTGATGACGCAGCTCGGGCCCGACTACCGCCAGATTGAAGGCGCCTTCATCCATGGCTCGGCGACGATCGAAATTGGCGCCATTATCAAAGGCCCCGTCGTGATCGGCCCCGAATGTTACATCGCGGCCAATTCGCTCATTCGCGGCGGGTGCTGGCTCAACGCGCGTTCGGTTATCGGGCCCGGAGTCGAATTGAAATCGAGCTTTCTGTTCGCTGGCGTTCGCCTCGCGCATCTCAATTTCGTCGGCGATAGCGTTCTCGGTGCGGAAGTAAACCTCGAAGCGGGCGCAATGATCGCGAATTATCGCAACGAATGGGCAGATAAGCGCATTCGTTTCAAAGTCAGCGGCGCGCCGATCGATACCGGCGTTGAAAAATTCGGCTCCATCGTCGGCGATGGCGCGCGCATTGGGGCGAACGCCG
>JBEVOS010000322.1:0-6048 GCA_040507435.1 Caulobacterales bacterium
CTATCGGGTATTCCAGCATGTAGCCGAAACCGCCAAAAAGCTGGAGGCATTGATCGACGATCTTGTTGTGAAGGTCGGTGATCCAATACTTCGCCATCGACGCGGTCGTCGTATCGAGGTCGTTGTTGACGAGACGCAAGATGCAGTGATCGGCAAAAACGCGCGCTACATTCGCCTCGGTCTTGCATTCGGCGAGCTTGAATTGCGTGTTTTGAAAATCTGCGATGGCTTGGCCGAAGGCTTTGCGCTCTTTCACATAGGCAATTGTATGCGTCAGCGCGCGCTCAATGCCGCCAATCGCATCCAACGCGATCAGCAGCCGCTCTTGCGGCAATTTCTGCATAAGTTGAGGCAATCCGCGGCCTTCTTCCCCGCCTAGGAGGTTTCCCACGGGCACGCGCATATCGTTGAAGAAAAGCTCAGATGTATCGGCTGCTTCTAGGCCGAGCTTGTCGAGATTGCGCCCGCGTGAAAATCCCGGCGCGTTTGCTGTTTCGACGACCACCAGAGAGATTGCGTTCGATTGCTGTCCTTCGCCCGTTTTTACGGCGACGATTATGAGATCAGCAGTTTGGCCGTTGGTGATGAACGTCTTTGAGCCGTTAATGACGTAGTCGCCGCCGTCGCGGCGCGCGTTTGTTTTTATGCCGCGCAAATCGGAACCGGCGCCAGGCTCCGTCATTGCAATTGCGCCGATCAGTTCGCCCTGCGCCATTTTGGGCAGCCAGCGTTGTTTCTGCTCCTCTGTTCCGTACGCTTCGATGTAAGGCGCGACGATCGCGTTGTGGAGCGGGGCGCCGAATGCATCCAGGCCGTGACGATGAATGGCTTCCGCGAATACGGCTTCGTAACGAAAGTCGAGCCCTGCGCCGCCGTATTCCTCGCTGATCCCAAGGCATAGAAAGCCGGCTTTGGCGGCTTCTGCCCAGAGTGACCGAGCGACGGCCTTATCATGACGCCATTGGGCCATGGCGTCTTCCGTTGCGTGAGTGCTGAGGAACTTGGTCACCGATTCATCGAACATCAGCAGAGAGTCTTCGGTCAGACTTTCAGGGCGATGCGAGAAGATTGAAGGCATTGGTTTCTTATCCGAATGAATGGCGGCGGCGATTTTACGGTGTGCCGCGTCGGGAGCAATGCGGCGGCCTTAGTGTGATAAACTTAATCTAGTGCTTAAGTTTCTATTGCAACCATCGCAGGGCTGCGATAGTTAAGCAAATGCTTAAGCAAACGGACGCCCTTGACCTTATGTATGCGGCGCTCGCGGACTCAAGCCGGCGTGCGATGATTGCGCAGCTCGCGCGTGGCCCGGCGAGTGTCAGCGAGCTTGCGAAGCCGTTGAGTATGTCGCTGCCGGCAGTCGTTCAGCATCTCAAATTGCTTGAAGAGTGCGGTTTCGTAACGAGCCGCAAGACAGGGCGTGTGCGCACCTGCCGGATCGAGCCGAAGAAGCTTAGCGCGGCGCAGGCATGGCTCGCGAAGCAACGCTCCGTTTGGGAAGCGCGGTTCGATCGCATGGATGCATTTGTTTTGGAGACTAAGGATGACTGACACGCGCAAGGACGACACCGACCTGGAGATTTCCCGCTATCTCGCCGCGCCGCGCGCGAAATTGTGGGATGCTTGGGCCGATCCGAAAAAGTTGGCGCAGTGGTGGTGCCCCAAGCCGTGGGTGACGGAAGTGCGCGCGTTTGATTTCCGTCCCGGCGGCGATTTTTATACGTTTATGCGCGGCCCGGATGAGAATGGAAACGAAGCGACGAGCGACAATCCTGGTTGCTTCCTGGAGGTCGTGCCGATGGAGCGCATTGTCACAACGTCCATGCTCAAGGGCGGATGGCGGCCAGCGTCGCCTTGGCTTGGCATGACGTCCATTATCACAATGGCGGATGAGGGCGCTGGGACGCGCTATGTGGCGCGCGTGCTCCATGGCAGCGCTGAGGACAGCAAAAAGCACGAAGACATGGGCTTTTTCGACGGCTGGAATACGTGCATCACGCAGCTTGAAGAGTTCGCGCAATTGTCCTGATTTTTTAGTTAGCGCGCGATTTCCACGATAGCCCCGCCGATCGACATGGCGATTTGCGGGAATACGTCGCCGAGCGATGCATCAATCGTGTCGTAATCGGGATTGGGCGGGCCGAGGAGCGAGATACGAATGGAGGTCGAGCCGAGACGATTGCGGCTCGCTTCTTCAATAAGCTGTGGCAGAAAAGGCAAACGCGCGCCGCCGCCTGCGAGCACGATATCCACCACACGCGCGCGCGCATTGTGTGCGCGTTGCAGCACAGGCGATAGCGAGGTTGTGATGACGTCTAGGATTTCAGCCTGCAATTGCCGAAAGCCTTCGTCTTCCGCCAAATCTTGAAGGCGGATTTGCGTGCTTTTGCCTTTGTGGCTGAGTGTGCATTTTCCCGTTGAGAAAAGCGCTTCCTTCGCTAAGCGCGCCTTGAGGCGCACGGCGCGCAGATAATGCTCATCTTCTTGCACGCTTTGCGATGTGCCGGATTTGCGCAGATGAAATGCCGCGAGGGCGCGATCAATCGCATCGCCTGCGAGGAGGCTGCATTGGCGCGCCTCTTTGATCTCGTCCATCATGGGCGGATCGCTGTGTTCGTTGAATTCGAACGCTGCGAAGTCAGTCGTGCCTGCGCCCATGTCGAGCACGAAGACGAAATTTGACGGCGTGCTGGTGAAGGCAAGGCTCGCGGCTGCTGCTGCGTGCGGCTCGAACACGCCGGATTCCAGGCGGCCATCGCCCGGCGCGATTGCTGCCCGATCGAGTGCGTCTTTGCATTGTGCGATGGAGATGCCCTCCGGCGCGAGGAAGAGGCGGCCGAGACGTTGGGACACGGCGGCGGCTTCGTTGAACACAGCCTCGAATTCGTGATCGACGCTCGCGCCCGCGCGCCAGACGGGGCTCGTATAGCGGCGGCGGGCATAGCTCGGGTCGTACGGAAAATCCGGCGTCGAGATGATCAACGCGGCGCGAATGAGCTGGTCGAGATAGGCGAGATAGAGAACGAGCGCGTCACGTTGTTTGAAGGTGCCGGTCGGGTCGAGCGTGGGGCCGATCTTCGCGGCGAGCGCCTGCGCAACATTCTCGGCGCCGAGCACGGTTTTAAACGATAGCAGCGCTTCGTTTTCCGTTTCGCCGCTTTGCTGGGCGTGTTCGAACGCCATGGGGCCGAAGAAAAGACGGCCATTGCTGACCAGTAGTACGGAGGGCGTCAGCAAAGGATGCTCGGCGCCGGATACTTTTCCTAACGGTAAGGCGCGCACGCCTTGCTCCAACGGCATGTCGGGATCGAGGCAGATGCTCGCTTTGGACAGCGCGGTGCCAAAGTCCACGCAGATGCGCGGTCCATCGATGAAGGGGCTGTCGCCGCCGTCCGCCATTTTCGCCCCAAGTTGTTTAGGAGGGCGTATCGCCCGTGAGGTTCGTTCTAGGCGCGAATCGATGCGCCGGTAACGTGGCTTAGCCTTCAATAGTGTGGATTGCCTGCATTCTTCGCGGACCCGTCTTGATTTTGGCCCGATTGCACGCTTGTGGCGGGGATTGACCCCGGGTAGGCGACGGCCCGATTATCTGGTCAGTTTCGACAATAAATTCAGGCTGAAGGTTTCGGCCTCGCGGGTTTGGGAAGCGCTATGACCACAACAGAACACCAAGATACGGCGGAAGATGCGGCTTATCGCGCAAAGGCGCGCGCTTGGCTGGCCGCGAACGCCGCAGAATATCGGTCGCCGGGCGCTTTCACTGACGCAACGCGTGCGGCGCACTCGAAGGCGTATACGCGCAAAAAATGGGACGCGGGCTATTCCGGGATTCATGTTCCTGAGTCTGAGGGCGGCGCCGGCGGCACGAAGCGGCAAGCCGAAATCTTTGCCGAGGAGGAGAGCGGTTACCAGGTTCCGCCGACGACCGCGCACCATTTGGCGATGACGGCGTATCAGCATTACGGCACGCCTGAACAGAAAGCGCGCTGGGGAAAGATCATGTGGTCGGGCGCTGGCGCCTGGACCCAATTGTTTTCGGAACCCTCCGCAGGTTCCGATCTTGCAGCGCTGCGCACCAAAGCAGTCAAAGATGGCGATAAGTATATCGTCAATGGCCAAAAGATTTGGTCCACCTACGCGCATGACGCTGATTACGGCTTCATTATCGTGCGCACCGATTATAAGGCGGTGAAGCACAAGGGTCTCTCGTTCTTCTTCATCAATATGCGCCAGCCAGGCATTACGGTCCGGCCGATTGCGCAGATGACTGGCGATTCCGATTTCAATGAAGTGTTTTTCGAGGACGCGATCCTTGAGGAAAAAGATCGTATAGGCGCTGAAGGCCAGGGATGGGCGGTTGCCATGACCGTTCTTGGCGCTGAGCGTACGGGCGCGGGGACTGCTGGCGCGCGTTCGGGTGACAATCCCGTGTCGACCGCTAATCTTTTGCGCGCTGCACGGAATGCGCGCCGTGACGATGGCGTTGCGCTCGATAGCGCTGCAGTGCGCGCGCAGCTCGCGCGGTTTTACGTCGATGAGCAGGGCGTCAAAAATTTTGGCGTGCGTATGGCGGCGCAAATGGCGGCAGGAGCGCCGCCGCCCGCTTCGATGCCGGTGATGAAGCTCACCAGCGCCACACGCAATCAGCTCGCCTTCGCCTTTTTGCAGGATATGGAAGAGTCCGGCGGGATCGTGCAGAAGCCGGATAAGACCGAAGACAAATATTTCGGGTATCTCTATTCGCCGATCTGGCGCATCGCCGGCGGTGCCGACCAAGTATTGCGCAATCAGCTTTCCGAGCGTGCGCTCGGCATGCCCGCCGATATTCGCCCGGATAAAGACGTGCCGTTCGATCAAGTGCCGTTCAGCGCGCCGAAGGCTTGAGGCGAGACACCACGCTTCAACGCGCGTAGGCTTTTCGCATAAAAGCGGGAGGATACGCATGAGCGAGGCGGATGTGTTGCTTTATGACGTCGATGACGGCGTCGCGACGATCACGTTGAACCGGCCTGATCGCCGCAATGCTGTGAACGCCGCGCTCGGCCAGGCGATGAATGAAGCTCTCGTGCGCGCCGCTGGCGATAAGAGTGTGCGCGCGCTTATTCTTACCGGCGCAGGCGATGGGTTTTGCGCAGGCGGCGATGCGGATCGCTTGCAAGATGTGGCGGATGGCAAACGGCAGGTGGGCGTCCAGATAAGCCCGAATGAGCCTGACCCGATTTTTCAGATCATTCCAGATGCGCCGCCTGAGCTCCGCTCACGCTATACGTTCGCGCAGGCGATGCCGATTCCAGTGATTGCAGCAGTCAACGGGCCTGCCGTCGGCGCAGGGCTCGCGTTTGCGCTGAGTGCGGATATTCGGCTTGCGAGCCCGAACGCTGCGTTCATGGCTGGTTTTGTGCGCATTGGCGCAATACCGGAGTTGGGGCTTTCGTGGACAATCACAAATCTCATTGGCTTGAGCCGCGCACGCGACATGCTCATTTCCGGCCGTCGCATCGATGCTGAAGAGGCGCTGCGTTGGGGTTTGATTTCGCAAATTCATCCGCGCGAAGATTTGCTGCCCGCTGCGCGCACGCTTGCACGCGAAATTGCGCAGAGATCGTCGCCGCGGTCCGTTCGGCACATCAAAAAGTTTTTGCGCGCCGTACCGTCGCAAAGTTTTGCGGATGCTTTTGAAATGTCGCGCGTTGAGACCGCGCCCGCGCTGGAGAGCGCAGATTTCAAGGAAGGCGTCTCGGCAATGCGGGAAAAACGGATTCCGAATTTTCCCCGCGAATAGCGGCTTAGGCGCGATTGAGTTTCGCCATCAGTTCTAAAACTTCGACCGGTCCGCTGCGAAGCGTGAGCTGCGAAATGCCGCTATCGCGCCATGGCTGGAAACGTTCGCGAATGCGCGCTTCGGGACCGATGAGCCATTCCTCATCAACATATTCATCCGGAACGGCGCGCGCGGCTTCTTCTCTGCGGCCGGCAAGAAAAAGCTCTTGGATGCGATCGGCGGCTTCTTTGTAGCCGCGCTTCACCATCGCTTCTTTATGGAAGTTC
>JBEVOS010000226.1:0-4008 GCA_040507435.1 Caulobacterales bacterium
CCTCGCGTCCCCGCCCTCCATCTGGAGGATGAATGAAAGCGGAACCGCAGCGCGCGACGCGTCATGCGGCGAACGCCGTGCAAACAAAAACGCCAGGCGCTCGGCCGGGCGTTCAAGAGTGGTGTTTTAAGAAATTATGCTGGCGTTGCGCGCGGCGCAGCGTACGTGTCGCTCAGTTTATCGAAGATGATTTTCACCTTGTCGCCGATTTTCACTTTATCGACGTCAACATTGACAACATTCAGAAGCAACCGCGCGCCTGCGCCTTGTGTGCCATCAACGTTGATGACGGCGGAAACGTAAGGAACGACTTCTTTCAGATGCGGGCCAAGCGGATGGCGCACAACGATGAACGAATAGATCGTGCCCGTCCCGGGAAGCTTCGTCCATTCCGATTCGCGGCTCTGGCAATTGAAGCAATAGGGATGCGGGGGAATGCGGAAAGTTCCGCACTTCTTGCACTTGCATCCGACGAGCTCGCCTTTCAACGCAGCGTCCCAAAAGGGTTGCGTATGTTCATTGGCGTACGGATCGCGCAACGGAATCGGATAGATGCCGGGGCCGCTCATTTGTTCTTGAACACTCATCTCTTAATCCCCCCGCAACAGCGTGCCGCTGACCGGAAGGCCCGCAGGGCCGCCCGTGACGAGCGCGATTTTCGCATCTTTCACTTGGTTCACCGCCGTGCCGCGGATTTGCTCAACTGCTTCGCGCACGTGCGTCATGCCGATGATGTAGGCTTCCGAGAGGTGGCCGCCATGTGTGTTCACCGGGATTTTTCCGCCCATGCGGATATTGCCTTCGGCGACGAATGGGCCGCCTTCGCCGATTTTGCAGAAGCCATAATCCTCAAGTTGCATAATCACGAGCGGCGAGAAGTGATCGTACAATTCGGCGACGTCGACATCGTTCGGGGTAATGCCCGCCATTTCGAACAGACGCTTCGCAACGGGACGATGACCCGACGAAGCGAAATATTCATCCGGCTGCTGGAAGTAGTTGAAGATCGCCGAACCCCAGCGGCCCATACCGCCATTCGTCGATCCCATGATGTAGGCGGGTTTCTGTTTCAAATCTTTCGCGCGCTCGGCGGATGTCGTGATGATGGCGATCGCACCGTCATTTTCCTGCGTGTAATCGAGCAGGCAAAGCGGATCGGACAACATGCGTGCGTTGAAATAATCATCCATCGTCAACGGCGTTTTTTGAATCGCCGTTTTCGGACGCTTCAATGCGTTGTTGCGCTGATTGATCGCCACTTCCCCAAGATGTTCGCGCTTGGTGCCGTACAATTCCATGTGGCGGCGCGTCAGCATCGAGAATTGGTGGCCTGGAGCAATTGCGCCGAAGCCGCTCGTGAAGGCTTGTGTCGGGGGAACGCCGCCCGCGCCGTAGGGACTCGCGCTGCCGCCGCCGGAGCCGCCGTACATACTCGTGCCAGCGACTTGCGTGCCGCCGAGACGGCGATTTGCCTGCTGCAACGTCATCAGCGAGACGACGACTTCCGCGTGACCGCCGACAATTGCAGCAGCCGCAAGGCCGAGCGAACCAGCGGAGCCTCCGCCGCCAGACGTCAACGTCGCGGCGAAGCGAATTTCCGGGACGCCGAGAATCGAACCGATCGTCGCGGGATCGCACGAATTGGAATAGATCGCGAAGCCGTCGAGATCCTTGATCGAGAGGCCTGCATCGTCGAGCGCCGCGAGGATCGCAAAGCACGCCATCGAGGTTTCAGTTTCGGGGAGCGATTGCCCCCGCTTGTAGTAGGGCGTCGCACCGACCCCCACGACTGCCGTTTTATCCTTCAATGTATTCGCCACGCTTGCATCCTCCCTTGCGGATTTGTGAGTGCGATAAAAAATGGCGGCGCGGCCACTGCCCCGCCGCCATTGAGTGTCTGCGGCGCCAGTAAGGCGCGCGGTTTTTTAGCCGTTGACGAATTCCGGCCGGTGCAGACGGAACAGCCGCGCAGCGTTGCCGCCGATGATGTCTGCTTGTTCCTGCTCGCTGATGTCGATGCCGTCGAAGAGATGCGACACGACTTTCTTCGAATGCGGCCACGTGCCTTCGTTGTGCGGATAATCCGCACCCCACATCAGCGCCTTATGCCCCGTCACCGAACGCGACATGATGCAGGCGCGATCATACTGGAACGACACGTGCACTTGGCGCTTGATGATTTCGCTGGGCAAAATCGAAAGCTTCGGTTTCACGAACATGTGGTGGGCGTTGTAAACTTCGTCCATGCGCTCCGCGAGGCCAGCGAGCCAGCTCGCGCCGTTTTCGATGAACGCGATTTTCACGCCAGGGAACCGGTCAAGGACGCCGCCTGCGACGAGGTGCATGATCGAATGCTGCGCGTCGCACATTTGGATTGTGTAGTTGATGACGGCGCCGCCCGGGCCCTTGTGAGCACGCACATCTTCACGGCCCGTGCCGCAGTGCATCACCATCACCATGTTGTATCTTTGGGCCGCTTCAAAAACCGGATCCCATGCTTCGCTGTTGTAGCGCGGAATGTTGTTACGGTCTTCGATCAGACTTGGGAGCATCGCCGCGGTGAAGCCCATCTCGGAGAGGCGCTTAATTTCCGCAACCGTGTTGTTGAAATCATGAACCGGAAGAATTCCGCAGCGAATGAATTTGTCGAGATGGCCCGCGAAGAACTTATCGTTCCAATTGTTGTAGATTTGCGCGGAGGCGAGTTCGGCTTCGGGATTTTCGATCAGCGAAACCCAAAGGCCCTGGCTCGGGAAGCAGATCTCGGCATCGACGCCTTCATGCTTCATGTCCTCGATGCGCGGAAGAATTTCGCGCGTGCCGATTTTGTTGCCGCGGCCGAAAGTTTCTTCTTCTTTGCCTGGTTCTGGCGGCTTCGGTTGCGGGCGGTTGAGCGCCATTTTGCTCACCACCTTGTCGCCGACCATCATGTGCATGAAGCCGTCTTTCATTTCGGCGTGCATGCCATATTCGCGAAGCGACGGCGGGAGACCTTCCATAAACAGGGTCGGCGGCTCCACGATGTGGCCGTCAGCACTGAAAACGAATTTCGACATTTCGGGATTTCCTCCTGGGGCTACCAGGCCCAGACCCACTATCTATGACCTATAAATTTTGGGGATGCAATCGCTCAAGGGGTACGAACATACCGCCCAGTAAAGATCTATGAGAGTTTCTGATATGCAATGTGTCTTAGCGGCCGCTCAAAGCAGTGCATGTTGCTCGTGCGTGTCATGATGCGTGACGAGAAAAATTATGGTGGTGGGGGGCGGGATCGAACCGCCGACCTCGGGGTTATGAATCCCGCGCTCTAACCATCTGAGCTACTCCACCGGAGGGCGGCGTTTTAGGGGCCGTCAGGGCCCTGTGCAAGCGCTGTCGCGGCCGCATGCGCGCTCGCCCACGCCCATTGGAAATTATAGCCGCCGAGCCAGCCGGTCACGTCCACGGCTTCGCCGATGAAGAAGAGGCCGGGGGCTGCGCGGGTCTCCATGCTTTGCTGGGAGAGCGCCGCGGTGTCGACGCCGCCAAGGGTGACTTCAGCCTTCGCATAGCCTTCCGTTCCGGTTGGCGTCAGCGCGTAAGATTTCATTTTTCGAGCGGTTTCGACGAGCGTCTGGTCTTTTTGATCGCCCAGCGGCGTATCGGAAAATGCAGCAGCGAGCGTGTTGGCGAGACGGTCGGAAAGAATCGCGGCGACTGCGGTTTTGAGATGTTGTTTTGGTCGCGTGCGTTTCGCTGCCGCCAGGAAATCTTCCAACTGGTCCGGCGCCCAATCGATCGTGATCGTGTCGCCTGGCGCGCAATAGGAGGAGATTTGAAGAACAGCAGGGCCCGACAGACCGCGATGCGTAAAAAGCGCAGCTTCGCGGAAGCTGGCGCCGTTGCAGGCCGCCGTGACATTTGCGCTGACGCCTGCAAGCGTTTTCATCCAAGCGAGATCGTTTGCGCTGAATGTCAGCGGGACGAGTCCAGGGCGGGGCGGGATGACGTTGACGCCAAATTGCT
>JBEVOS010000043.1:0-3414 GCA_040507435.1 Caulobacterales bacterium
GGCGATCACGTGATCATCGTTGGCAAAGTGCGCCGTGCGCGCTTTGAGCCCCGCCGCGATCCGCTGCTCTACTTCCGTGGCAAATACAGGCGCCTGCACATGGCGTGACAAACGTAAAAAAGAGGGCGCAAGCGCCCTCTTCATCTCAGCTCACGGCTTACGCCAAGATGATGGCGGCGGAGGTCATAAAGAACGCAAACAACCCAACGATCGCCAAAAGCGTTGATATGCCGAGGATCACAAGCAGATGTGTTCCAAGGCCTGCCTGACGCGATTCCTCCGGCGTGAGCTCGATATGCTCATCAGTCATTCGATCCGTCATCGCGCACTCCTTTCCCAAATTTCACAGAAGTAACGCGCGACCACGCAGCAAGTTTCCTGGCGCTCTGTAAGATCCGGGCAGTCACAATCGCGCGCCACGCTACGCACATGCTTGCCTTTCCGGTCCGATGAAGCCATAAGCCGCGAAATAAATTTGCGCCGTTTTGGCCATTTGGAGGCATGGTTGACCGAGGCTCTAGATACGATCGATTTTCAGATCCTCGACCTGCTCCAGGAAGACGCCAGCCTCTCGATCGCCGATGTCGCCGATCGGGTGGGTCTATCCTCTTCGCCCTGCTGGCGGCGGATCGAGCGCCTCAAAAAGAACGGCGTCATCGTGGGCCAAGTCGCGCTGCTTGATCACGACAACCTGGGCCTCTCATTCGAAGTGATGGTCGGCGTGAAGCTCCAGCTCCCCACCCGAGACAATCTGGAGAAATTCGAGGCGGCCGCGCAGCAATGGCCGGAAGTCGTCGATTGCGTCACCGTGACCGGGGATTCGGACTACATGATGCGCGTCATCACAACGGACATGCACGCCTACGATGACTTCCTACGCGATCATGTGCTCACGATCGGCCTCGTGGCGAGCGTGCAATCGCGGATCGTGATGCGCGTCGCAAAACGCACGACCGCAACGCCGCTGGCGCTGGTGAAAAATGCGGCCAAACACTAGCTATCCGGATTAAGCGACAGCGGCGGCGCGGCGGCGGTTTTGCAAATAGGTGAAGTGCGGCGCCTTCCGCCCGCTCCACGTCTCAAGCACCGCAGCGCAATCGCGGCATTCAAAAAGCCCAATATCCCGGATCGGCAAGAGACGCTCTTCGCGCCGGTATTCTGCACCGCAGGCGCAGCTGACCAAACCTTCTTCCGGATGCATAGCTAGGCCCCGCTCTGCCGTACGTCCTCAAGCGCCCAGCATCGCGCCTGAGACGTTAAGAACCAGTATCAGGCCGCTATCGCCGCCGTTCCGCACGCGTGACCATCGCCGCCGCATTCGCGCCGACATATTTCTGCGGATTGCTGGGCGGGGTAAGATTTTGCTCGCGCTCCCAGCGTGAAATTAGAGCGGTCGCCTGGTCGAAGCCGGCCACAATGCCGGCGCCGTTGCGCAAGGCGGTGTTGAAATAAGCGTCGCCAAAATATGTCCATTCCCGGCTCGGCTGACAGCCGAAACTCGTACGGTCCGGCGCAGCTGCGGTGAGCACGATCGTGTTGGCGTCCATCAGCGGCGCGATGAATGCACCGGAGAAACACGCGGAAACGATCACCACGCGATTGCGAATGCCGGCGTTCGAGAGCGCATCGCGCAAATGCGCAGGCCGTAGTGAGCTCGCAAGCCGGTTTTGCTGAAGCACAGAAACCGATCCGTCCTGCGATCCATGTGATGTAAGGAACAACACGACCAAATCCTCAGCGGGATCGATCAGCGAACCGATCTTGCCGATCGTTGCTTGAAGATTGTTCGGCGAGGCCATCGGATAACGGCGCTCCCCAGGATTAGCGCCCGCGCCCAAAGTCAGAACGATGGAATGTGCATTGGCGCCGAAATGCTCCTCGAGAATTTCGGCGGCATGGCTGGCCTCGCGCTCGAATACAGGCTCGCCCCAAAACGCGGCGGACAGGATATAAATATCCATCTGCCCTGGCGTCTGCGGCGGCAGCGCGGCGAGCGCGTCGCGCATCAAATCAGCCTGCGCCGCCGCCTCGCGCGGCGGGAGTGCAATTTCCATCGCGCCGAACTGACCGTTGAAAATATCGCGCTGAGCAGGCTGCGCCGAGGCAGTCAGCGTGCAAGCAAGGAGCGCCAGCCCCCCCATCGCTGCCCGCGCCCAATGATGCCGATCCGCCATGCCGCTCCCTCTCGATCATGCAACATCCAACGCGCGCCAGCGGAGCGCAAGCTGGCGGCGCTGCATTCAATGGGATAGCTTTCCGCCAAGCGCAGAACGACCATTGCCGGCCGCATAGATGACCGATCAAACTGAAGCAGAAACCCCTGAGATCACGCGCGACGCCTTCATCCCGGCCCGCAAAGCGGAAATAGCCGCAGCCATTCAGGCGCACGGCGATCTCGCGCCCGAGATCGCGAGCCGCTTCCCTGACCTCTCCCGGCTCATCGCGGCCGTGATGCACTACGAAGCTTATGACGCACTCGAAAATCTGAAGAGCAGTTACGCGCCGCTCGATCCCGACGCACCCGCCGCGAAACGCGAGACCGATGCAAGCGCATTCGAGACCTTCGAAACGCAATTTCTCGACGCGCTCAAACATGGCAATTTCGTCGAGATCGACGCCGAAAGCGCGATCTCCGCAAAAGCCAACAAAGACCTCACCGGCCTCTCGATCAAATGCTCCAGCGCCGGCATCCGGCGGATTCGTTTCTTCGCGCGCGGCGCCCGCACGCAAATGATCGAGCGCAAGCATTGGTGGGGCCTGCGAAAAGAACAAATCGAAGCGGAAACTTTCTCCGAAGTCATCGTGGTGGTTGCGTTCAAAAGCCTGAGCGAGATTGACCGCGCAGATCGCCGCGCCTTCGCCAAGACGCGCCACGGCGTTCGCCCGGCAGCGGCGCTTATCAAACATTTCCGGAATGTGGCGCGCGCCGAATTGCTATCGCTTCATCCAGGAGCCAAGCCGACAATGCGCACCAGCGATCAAGTCATGTTGGCCGCACCAGCGCTCATCGGCGGTGTGCCCATTGCAATGCAGATCGTTCCGGCAATTACCGTGATCTTCACCGTGCTTGCGCTCTTCTTCGGTGCGCGCGGCGCGATCGAAAACAGCGAACTCCAACGCGCGCTTGCGGCCCTCTCAGGCCTCATCGCCGTCGGCACCTTCGTGATGCGCCAATGGATGAAATATGAGCGGCAGAACCTGAAATATCAGAAGAAGCTCGCGGACACGGTCTACTTTCGCAACATGGCGAATAATTCCGGCGTGCTCGATGCGCTGATCGGCGCCGGCGAAGATCAAAACGTCAAAGAAGTGATCCTGGCCTATTGGGCGCTGCTGCAAGCCGGCAAGCCAATCACGAAAGCCGCACTGGACCTGGACGTTGAAACCTTCTTGACCACGAAACTATCGCTGAAT
>JBEVOS010000045.1:0-4693 GCA_040507435.1 Caulobacterales bacterium
GTCGATCTCTATCAAACGCACTGGCCCGATCACGGAACCGGCTTTGAAGAAACGCTTCGCGCGCTCGATGATCTCGTTCAACAAGGCAAAGTGCGTGTCCTCGGTTGCAGCAACGAAACCGCATGGGGCCTCACAAAAAGCGTCGCTGTCGCCGAGCGCGAAGGAACGGCGCGCTATGAGACGATTCAAAACAATTTCAGCCTCAACAATCGCCGCTTCGAAGACGAACTCGCTGAAGCCTGCCGACAAGAAGGCGTGAGCCTTATTCCCTACTCTCCCCTTGCTGGCGGCGTACTCTCAGGGAAATACAGCGGCGGGAAAAAACCGGAAGGCGCACGCTTCACGACCTACACAAATCTTGGTGGTCGGCAGGCTGCGATGGTTAAAAGATTTTTAAACGAAAAGTCATTGGCCGCGACTGACCGGTTTGCCGCGATCGCAGCCGAAATTGGCATATCGCTTGTCACGCTCGCGACGGCATGGAGCAAGCAACACGACTTTGTCGCCTCAACCATTGTCGGCGCTACGCACGAAAATCAGGTCGATGATATTCTCGCTGCGGCTGAGATTACACTTAGCAAAGACGTGCTCAAAAAAATCGACGCAATATCGAAGGAATTTCTCTATCCAATGGGATAGCAGCGGGCGTTAAGCCCCACATTTCGAACTAGTCCTTTTGGAAAAGTTCCGCCCATCACTGCGATTGCGTCGGCAAATTGCAGCTCTTGGCCTCTCCGTGCCCGATTTTTGGCGCCGTTCGCCCGTTTAAGGCGCGCCTGCCCGATGGGTTCGTTTTGCAGCCAAGGAAACGCTACGTGAAAGCAGACAACGTGCGCGCACTGCCGCGCAGTGAGCCGCGTTCTTTTGTGACACTCAACGCCCGCAAGGCGCATCTTAGTGATAAAGATATTGGCAGACGCGCACGCCGACGCCGCTGGTCCTTCCTAAATGCAAGCGCAAATGCAGTAGCTGGCGCAATGCTGGCTTGGATTGCACTGGCGGCGATGGATGTGATGCCGCAAGCCGCCTCGCTTGATCTGCCGCTCGTCACCAACGCGGCTGCCTCTGCGCCGTCACATGAACCGATAATCTCGCTTGTTGATCTCGATGCGGACGGCAAGGCGGACTTCGCAAATCCAACCAACAGTTTCGTGCGGAGCGTTGACGGCTACGGCTCAGGTAGCTTCGGCGCACATCGTGATGGCGTGCGCGGCGGCCGGGCGCATCATGGCGCTGACTATATTTCAGTACCAGGTGAAACTGTGCGCGCGCCCATAAACGGCGCCATTACGCGGATCGGCTACGCCTATCGGCGGAACGTGTCTCTCCGCTTTATTGAAGTGCGCGACGCAAACACGCAGAACACTGCGCGAGTGTTCTATGTCGCGCCCACCGTCGCAATCGGCGACACCGTATTCGCTGGCCAAGAAATCGGCTCTGCACAAAGCTTACAAACGCGCTATCCCGGCATCACGAACCATGTGCATGTCGAAATTGATGACGCACGCGGCAAGGCGATTGATCCCGAAACCGTGCTGCCCGCACCAGTCACAAATTACGTCTTCAACGCCGGGATGCGGCCAGTGCAAACCGCCTCGCAACAACCGTCCTAAGAACCTCAGGTCTTTAGAAAATGACCAAGCCGGCAATCACTGCGAGCAGCACGACGACGGCTGCAACCACGACATAACCGGCGCGCTTCGCCATCACGGCTGAGCCAAGATCCAGTAAGTCGATCGCTTCGGCCTCTTTGCTCTCGATGATGCGAGGTCCAGCGGCAGGCGCCGCTGGCGCCACGACGACAGCAGGCGCAGGAACGGGCGCTTGCTCAGTCACCGCTGCGATAGGCGCAGGCTCAGCTGCCACGGCTGCGACGGATGCAGGCTCCGAAACCGCTGGGGCGGCGTCTGGCGCGCTCGCAGCCACTTCGCGAAGATTTGCGACAAACTGATCGATGAGCTTAGCGGCGACATCCTGCATGACGCTTTTGCCCAGCTGGGCGACCTTGCCGGCGACCTGCACATCCGTCGATACGTCTACGCGCGTACCGCCGTCAGCCTCCGCCATCGTCAGCACCAAATCGCCGCTCGCAGCGCCCTGGCCGTGAACGTCACGGCCTTTGCCGGAAACGACCATACGCTTCGCCGCTGCATCGGATTCTTGGATCGAGGCGCCGCCTTTATATTCCGCGGTGATCGGCCCGAGCTTCACCTTCACAGAGCCCCGATACTCGCCGCCCTCAACTTCGGTGAGGCGGGCGCCGGGCACGCACGGCGCGATGCGCTCAATGTCATTGAGAAGAGTCCAAGCCTTGTCGATCGGCAACTCGATCAAAAAACTGTTCTCAAGTTTGATGCCCAAAGCTTTCCCCTTAATCGTTCTATGCTTGACTTAGGCAAGCCGTGAGCCCTTTTTCGGAGCCTGGACGCCTGTTAAACGATCGTATAACTTTCCGCAAACAACAGTGCGACCGCTCGGTCCGAATATAAAGATAGGCAGGATTAAAAATGAAGCCGCCGCCGTTCGATTACGTGGCCCCCGCGACATTGGAGGCCGCGCTTGAGACGCTGGCCCAATATGGTGATGACGCACAGCCGCTTGCCGGCGGACAAAGCCTCGCAGCTATGCTGGCATTGCGGGTGGCGCGTCCTTCAGTTTTGGTCGATCTCAATAGAATCCCTGAGCTTACCGGCATTGATGACGCGGCGGACGGCCTGCGCGTCGGTGCAATGACCCGCCAAGTAGCCGTGTTGAACTCTGAAAAAGTGCGCGCTCGGCTCCCATCGCTCGCTGCCGCAACGTCATTGGTTGGCCATTTCCAAACGCGCAATCGCGGCACGATCGGCGGCTCAGTGTCCCTCGCCGATCCAGCTGCCGAGAACCCCGCGTTCGCGCTCGCTATGAATGCGGAGATGGAGCTTCGCAACGCCAAGGGATCGCGCAAAGTCGCCGCCGTGAATTTCTTCGATGGCCCGTACACAACCGCGCGCCAAGGCGATGAATTGCTCACCTCCATCACATACCGCCCCTCACCCGGCGCGCGAATTGGCGTCGATGAAATCGCGCGCCGCCCAGGCGATTTTGCGATGACGGGGTTCGTCGCGCGCCTGAATGTTAAAGACGGCAAGATTGATGAAGCGGGCTTCGCTTGGTTCGGCATGGCGTCGCAGCCTTTACGTGCGCCGAGTGCCGAAGCTTCGCTAAAAGGCGTAGCGCTTAAAGACATTGATATCCGCGCTGTCGCACATGCAGCCGTCGATGACACCGATCCAAACGATGATCACCACGCATCGGCCGAATATCGCAAGAAAGCGGGCCGCGTGCTTGCTGAACGAGTCCTTACAAAATTGCTTATGAGCGAGGCCGCCTAAATGAGCGATCACGATATCTCTGTTACGGTCAATGGCGCCCGCTTGAAGAAGCGCGTGCCGGCGCGGAAAACACTTCTGGATTTCATCCGCCAAGATTGTGGCCTCACCGGCGCGCATGCAGGTTGCGAGCACGGCGTATGCGGCGCGTGCACAGTCATCGTTGACGGTGTCGCAGTGCGATCATGCCTGATGTTCGCCGTGCAAACGGATGGCGCTGAGGTGCGCACCGTTGAAGGGCTTTCGCCGGCGGCCGGCGATCTTCATCCAGTACAAGCGGCGATGCACGAACATCACGGTTTGCAGTGCGGCTTCTGCACACCCGGGATCGTGATGACGCTGACATCCATGACAGAGAACAATGCAACGGCGGCAGAGATGAACGCCGCGATGTCAGGGCATATCTGCCGCTGCACGGGTTATCAGGGCATTCAAAAAGCGATCAGCTCACTGGCGGGGGATGTGAACAATGGCTGATCAAGGCTCCAGCTCTGTTCCGCGTTTTGTCGGTCAATCAATAGGCCGCAAAGAAAACCGCCGCTTCCTGACGGGCCGCGGAAAATATGTCGACGACCATTCCGTTCCAGGGATGCTGTACGCCCATTTCGTGCGATCGCCGATGGCGCGCGCGAAGATCGAAAAGATCGACATTAGCGCCGCAAAAGCGCTGCCCGGCGTCTACGGCGTCTTCCTCGCCGAAGATATCAATCCCACTTGCAAAAAACCGCTGCCCAACATTTTCGCTGGCGATGTCGCACTCGATAAATCAGGCATTCCCACGCCCCTCGCTGAAGGCGAAGTCGGCTATGTTGGCGACCCCGTTGTCATCATTGTCGCCGAGGACCGATACATTGCCGAGGACGCCGCCGATCTTGTCGAAATCGACTACGATCCGCTCGATCCGATCATTGAGGCGGCCGACGCTAAAAACGGCAAGCCTTGTTTGCCACATCTGGTCAATAACGTCCTTAGCGCCACCGAGATGGCGCTGCCGGGCTCAAACGAAGCATTCGAGAGCGCCGCAACCGTCGTAAAAAAAACCATCGCCGCCGCGCGGGCGGCGCCTTCGCCGATGGAGACGCGATCACTCATCGCGACGACCGGAGCACACGAACAAGTAGAAGTCTATTTCGCCTCACAAAACCCGCATCACGCGCGGGCGTACATTGCCGATGTTCTTGGGCTTTCTGAGAATGATGTCCGCGTAATTTCGCCCGATGTCGGCGGCGGCTTTGGACAGAAATTCTTCGTACATCGCGACGAGATCGCGGTGATCCAAGCGTCGCGCATTCTCGGCCGTCCGGTGAAATGGGTTGAAGACCGTG
>JBEVOS010000065.1:0-3431 GCA_040507435.1 Caulobacterales bacterium
GCTCTAAACTCGTCGCTATCGGCGTGCTGCCTGTTGGGATGAGCGTTTGCATCGCTGTCCCAACAGCTTCGCGGCTTGATGGCGCGTCAAGCGATACAAGGGTTTCGATGCTCTCGCATCGCTTACTGGCGTCTTGTCCGAACGCTTGCAACGCCACTGGACGATTGCCGCTTTGCGCCGGCAATTGCGAAACTTCGCGCTGAGCCGCCGCCATTTTCGTGCCGCCGCCGGGCGCTTCGCCCTCCATCGATCCGGAACTATCGACGATGATGTAAAGCGGTCTTTCATCCGTTTGAGCATCCGCCGTCAGCGGCAAGCCGACCAGCAAACACAGAGCAAAATGGCGAAAAATCGCCCGTACAACACCCCGCATGACACATCCCCCTAGGGCATGCCTAAGCGTAAAGATTTCGGGTTTGCAACAAAAGAACTTGCGTTACGCAAATATACTGCGCGCGTTACCGCTCGCCCTGCACCCGCTGCCGCGCCAGCACGCTGTCGCGCGGATCGACACCGAGCAGATCGGTGAGGCGGCGCATCGTAAGTTCTTCATGCGCCTCGCGCACATCGTCGGTCAGCACGACACGCCACAGCGCTTCGATCACGGACGTGCGCTCTTCATGCGGAATGTGCTGCTTGATGAGCGCAGTGAAGCGATACATGTCGGTCGCGGCCGCTTCCGCCGCTTCTCCATCAGCACGCAGCCGCATCGCTGCGCCGGCATCGAGCCCATAACGCGCCATCAACACGCGATCGATCATGGCGCGTTCGGAATCCTCGTACGCATGATCGGCGCGCGCCGCGATCACCAAAACCGCCGCCACGGCAATCCGTGCATCGTCCGGCGCCAAAGGCGTCGCGTCAGAACCGCTCAAGCGGCGAAGGAGATTTGAAAGCATCGCCCGGCCCTAACGAACCGCCGCCGCCCGGTCCAGAGCGAAGCGCGGCGTCAACCAACGCATTCGCTAAATCGCCGGATCGCTTTATGAGGAGCCGGACAATGACTTCCCCCCTCGCCTCCGCCCGCACCATCGTGGTGAAGATCGGCTCTGCCCTGCTTGTGGACGCCGAAACCGGCCAGCCCGCGCGCGCCTGGCTCGCCGCGCTGGCGGACGACATCGCCGCCGCTCGTAAAGACGGCAAGAAGATCGTGATCGTCTCCTCTGGCGCAGTCGCGCTCGGCCGCCGCGTGCTCGGGCTATCGGCCTCCACCCGCCTCGAGGAAAAACAGGCCGCCGCCGCCGCGGGCCAAGCCCGGCTGATGCGCGCTTACGAGGAAGCGTTCGAGCCGCACGGCGCGCCGGTCGCGCAAGCGCTGCTGACGCCCGACGACACCGAGCGCCGCCGCCGCTGGCTCAACGCGCGCGCGACGCTCGAAACACTGCTCAGTCTTGGCGCCGTGCCGATCGTCAACGAGAACGACACCGTCGCCACCGTTGAAATCCGTTATGGCGATAATGACCGGCTCGCTGCGCGCGTCGCGCAAATGGTGTCCGCCGATGCGCTGCTGCTACTGTCGGATGTCGACGGTCTCTACGACCGCGACCCCAACACACATTCAGATGCGCAATTGATCCCTGACGTGCGCCAAATCACCTACGCGATCGAAGCGATGGCGGGCGGCGCGAATACAAGCGCGGGCGTCGGCACAGGCGGCATGCGCACGAAAATCGAGGCTGCGAAAATTGCAACCGCAGCTGGCTGCGCCGTCGCGATCACCAAAGGCAATGAACCGAAACCGCTCTCGCGGCTGCTCGCTGGTGCGCGCGCAACATGGTTCCACCCCCATGAATCGCCGAAGGCCGCGTACAAAGCCTGGATCGCAGGCAGCCTTCATTCGCAAGGCGCGCTGCAAGTAGATGAAGGCGCAGTCAGCGCGCTGAAAAGCGGCAAGAGTCTTTTGCCCGCAGGCTGCATCGACGTGCAGGGCCGCTTTGAAAAGGGCGACGCCGTACGCATTCTCGGCCCGGATGGCGCGCAGATCGCGCGCGGACTTGCGCGCTACGATGCTGAGGATGCCCGAAAGATTAAAGGGCTTAAATCCTCTGCGATCGAAACCGCCCTCGGCTATGCGGCAGGGGCGGCTCTTGTCCACGCGGACGATCTCGTTTTGACGGCGGTCTGATCTTTAGCCCTCAAAGCAGATTTGGTAAGTAATTTATATTGTATATAATTGGGCGCACCGGGGAGCATGCTGCGGGGACGTGAAACGTATGGGCGCAAAACGCGCAATGAGCCGGGCTGTCGCCAGCCTCGCATGGGCGATGACCGTTGTGAGTATGCCCGCCGTAGCCCAGCGCGCTGCGGAAAATGCCGTTGCATCCGCAAGCGACGCATTTGGCGGCGCGGTCGGCACGGAAACGACCGGCATTTACAGCGACACAGATGTCCGCGGCTTCAATCCGCAAAAGGCCGGCAACGCGCGCCTTGAGGGCGTCTACTTCGACCAGGTGGCGGCCCTATCCGGACGCGTAAAGCAAAGTAACACAATTCGCGTCGGTTTCGCGGCGCTTGATTATCCGTTTCCAGCGCCCACTGGAATTGTCGACTACCGGCTGCGCACCGCAGGGAATGAATCCATTCTCAGCACGAATATGTCGCTCACAGCATATGGCGGAACGATCCTCGAGGCTGACTTCCAACAACCGCTGATCAAAGATCATCTTAGCATCGTCGCCGGCATCGGTTATGGCCAAATCCAATATCCCGACGGCGCGCAGCTTGAAAATTTCGCTTGGGGCGTACGCCCACGCATACGCTTCAACGATATTGAAGTGCAGCCATTCTACAGTCATTTCAAAACACGCAACGCGGACGTGCGTCCGATTATTCGTGCATCGGGGCCGTATTTGCCGGCATTGATTGCCGGCGACGCCTATCTTGGACAGCCGTGGGCGCAATCCGAAAGCAACAATATTAATTACGGCATGTCTGTCAGGGCGCGCCTGAGCGATCATTTTACCCTGCGCGGGGGCGCCTTCCGTTCACGGATCGAAAAAGCCCGCAATTTCACCGAAATTTTCAATGTCATCGATCCAAATGGTCTGTCCGATCACGTGCTTTTCGCAGACCCCGAGCAGAACGTGACATCCGACAGCTGGGAAACCACGCTGACGTGGGACAGTGGCGAAAGCGACCTACGCAATGTGGTTTGGCTAGGCGCACGGGGCCGAAGCCGCACGACAGAAACAGGCGGCTCAGACATTCGCAATTTCGGGCAAGTGATGCTCGGCGCGCGCGATATAGAAGCGTTGCCTGCGTTCGTGTTCAGTCCAGTAAGCGTTGGCGAAGTCGAACAAACGCATTACATGCTCGGCTATCTGGTGCGGAAGCGTGGCCTTGGCCAAATCAACTTTGGTGCGCAACGGGCCGCATATGACGCCAATTTTCGAAGCAGCGCCGGGCGCACCTCCTCTTCGGCCGATCCCTGG